>NZ_JAPVYS010000004.1:0-208322 GCF_041431945.1 Streptococcus sp. 27098_8_66
CAGAATCAGTTTCGACATCTGAGTCAACAAGTGAGTCTGAATCAGTTTCGACATCTGAGTCAACAAGCGTATCGGAATCAGTTTCAGCATCTGAGTCAATAAGTGTGTCCGAATCAGTTTCGGTATCTGAGTCAACAAGCGTATCGGAATCAGTTTCAGCATCTGAGTCAACCAGTGTGTCCGAATCGATTTCAGTATCTGAGTCAACAAGTGAGTCCGAATCAGTTTCAGTATCTGAGTCAACAAGCGTATCGGAATCAGTTTCAGCATCTGAGTCAACCAGTGTGTTGGAATCAGAATCAGTTTCAGTTTCAGCATCTGAGTCAACCAGTGTGTTGGAATCAGAATCAGTTTCAGTCTCAGAGTCTGAGTCAACCAGTGTGTTGGAATCAGAATCAGTTTCAGTCTCAGAGTCTGAGTCAACCAGTGTGTTGGAGTCGGAATCAGTTTCAGTCTCAGAGTCTGAGTCAACCAGTGTGTTGGAGTCGGAATCAGTTTCAGCATCTGAGTCAACAAGTGTGTCCGCTTCAGAATCTGTATCAGAAACTCAATCAGTAAGCACTTCAGAGTCAGAAGAAGCGTCAACTTCACTCAGTGAGTCTGTTTCAGAATCTGTGTCAGAAACTCAATCCATGAGCACATCAGAGTCTGAAGAAACATCTAGCTCCTTGAGCGAATCGGTTTCAGAGTCTGTGTCAGAAACTCAATCCGTAAGCACTTCAGAGTCAGAAGAAGCGTCAACTTCACTCAGTGAGTCTGTTTCAGAATCTGTGTCAGAAACTCAATCCATGAGCACATCAGAGTCTGAAGAAACATCTAGCTCCTTGAGTGAGTCTGTTTCAGAATCTGTATCAGAAACCCAATCAGTAAGCACCTCAGAGTCAGAAGAAGCGTCAACTTCCTTGAGTGAGTCTGTTTCAGAATCTGTGTCAGAAACTCAATCCATGAGTACATCAGAGTCTGAAGAAACATCTAGCTCCTTGAGCGAATCGGTTTCAGAGTCTGTGTCAAGATCGACAACGACTTCAGTAAGTGCATCAAGTTCTGAATCGACAACGACGTCAACAAGTACGTCAGCTTCTTATTTAGGGTCAATGAGTCAGACTAGATCACAATCTGAATCGTCAAGCTCTTCTCAAAAATATAGAGGGTCAGAAGGAATTCTTCCAGAAACAGGAACAGCAACGTCAACAGGTATGTTTGCAGCAGGAGCATCTGCGCTTCTTGCAGGTATTGCTGCCTTGGGTCGTCGTAAGAAAAAGGATGAGAATTAATCTATCAAACTCATTCCATTGCTGTCATATAGATGAACTTAGGATTTAAAAATAAGTGAAAGCAAGTCTCGAAAGAGATTTGCTTTTTTCTAGTGAAAACTAAGTATGAAAGAATAGTCAAATATATTGAAAATGATCAATAATCCTGTATAATCAAAAGAGAATAATTTTTAGGGAGAAAAATGTGTTATTTAAGAGGATGAATGGAAAGTCTTGGAAGGGAGAGCGGATTACACGATTTAAATTAGTCAAAACTGGGAAAAACTGGATGCGTGTTGCGTGCTCAAATATTACTTTCTTCCAACGGAGAGGGAAAAAAGGAGCTCCGCCCTTGTCCTTTTCCAGATCAAGTCAATTGGCTCTCACGAGGGGGCTGATTGCAACAGGTGCACTGCTTGGAGCGGTATCGCTTGCTCAACCTACTTTTGCGGATCAAGAAGACAAACAAAGCTTTGGCTCAGAGTTGGATTCAGAAATAGGTCTAATTGGAAAAGATAGCTTAGTTTTAGGGATTGCTGGCAATTCATTAACTAGTGAAAAAATCAACTCCTTGACAAGTCAAGAAAGCTTCTCTTCATCAGTAGGAACCCCTGTTTCTGAGATTACTTCAATGGCTAGTTCAGAAGCTTCTACTTCAATAAATTCAACCTCTTTATCAGAACTGGTTTTAACGGAACCTTCTTCTATCCAATTGGATCAGCAAAAGGAACGACTCTATAAGTTAGCACAGGATATTTATAGCTATATTGACCAAGCTAAAGCTCTAGAAGATGGAAAGGAGACTGTGTTCCTTGGGAAGCAGGCCTTGGATGCTATTCGTCATCAATTAGCAAATCCTTCAGCTGAGGGAAACCAAGTAGTTGACCAAGCTAAGACAGCCCGAAACCGACTGATCAATCTTGTCCTACGTGCCACTTCAGGAAAACGTGATTCTCGAAATGGGAATGCAATAGGCTCTGATCAAATGTTGCGAGCCCCATTCGTTATGAGTGGACCTGGAAATAACCATCTCATCACTGCCTATAATTCAGATCCAGTGAGACTCCAGTATATTGTCCGGGAGCGAAATGGTGGTGTTATCCTAACTTTTATGGGTTATGCTCCAAATAGTGAGCGGGTAGATGGTGTCTTGGTGCCGAATGCGACTTTGAAAACCCCCTTTGCTCCCATGCTGATTGAGGGGAAAGTAGGAGATACAGAGGTTGTGGAACCAGGGAAAACATATACGATTACAGTTCGTTTTACCAACGCTCACAACCAGTTTATAGACCGTTCTTTCCGAATTAAAGTATTGCCACAAAATGACGGGATTCGAAATCCAATTGTTGCAGTGAAGTCAAACACGCAAGTATCTGATCTCTCTCAATTGACTGATGCAGAAAAAGAACAAGTGTGGGAAAAGTTTAAGGCTGTGAATCCCCGTCTCATATCTTCTAAGGATTTTAAGTCCTACTCAGTTTCAGCAATTGGAGAAGTTACAGTTGTTTTCAAAGATAATACGACAAATACTGTAACTGTTCCTTTGACAGAAGATCCACGAATTCGCTCACTTTCTTTGAGTGTTTCTTCAAGTCTGTCAGAGGTTGAAAGTACATCTAGATTGGGGTCTGAGTCAAAGGAAATATCTGAGTTGAAGAGTTTGTCTGAGGGATTCAGTGATTCACTGTCTAACTCGAGTGCTATCTCTGCAAGTGTCGGTCTTTCTAATTCAGTATCTATCAGCGAATCAGAAGAAGAATCAATCTCTTTTTCAGAAGAGGCCTCCTCATCGCTTTCAGAGTCCGTTTCAGAATTCCAATCAGTGAGTGCATCAGAGTCAGAAGAAAGCTCTATTTCCTTGAGTGAGTCATCTTCAGAATCTGTATCAGAAACCCAATCCGTGAGCACTTCAGAATCAGAAGAATCGTCAACTTCACTGAGTGAGTCCGCTTCAGGTTCTGTATCAGAATTCCAATCAGTGAGTGCATCAGAGTCAGAAGAAACGTCAACTTCACTGAGTGAGTCCGCTTCAGGTTCTGTATCAGAATTCCAATCAGTGAGTGCATCAGAGTCAGAAGAGGCATCAACTTCCTTGAGTGAGTCTGTTTCAGAATTTGTATCAGAAACCCAATCAGTAAGCACTTCAGAGTCAGAAGAAGCGTCAACTTCCTTGAGTGAGTCTGTTTCAGGTTCTGTATCAGAAACCCAATCAGTAAGCACCTCAGAATCAGAAGAAACGTCAACTTCACTCAGTGAGTCTGTTTCAGAATCTGTGTCAGAAACTCAATCCGTGAGCACCTCAGAATCAGAAGAATCATCTACTTCACTCAGTGAGTCCGCTTCAGAATCTGTATCAGAAACCGAATCCGTGAGCGCGTCAGAGTCAGAAGAAAGCTCTATCTCCTTGAGTGAGTCTGTTTCAGGTTCTGTATCAGAAACCCAATCCGTGAGCGCCTCAGAGTCAGAAGCAGCATCTACTTCACTCAGTGAGTCCGCTTCCGAATCTTTATCTGAATCGGTTTTGATTTCACAAACGGTCACTATTTCATTGTCTGAAAGTCGTTCACAATCAAGCCTATCTTCGCATTCAATCTCAACAAGTGGGTTAGCATCAATAAGTGCTTTGCCTTCTCAAAAAGAATTCACATCTCCATCTACTTCCTTGATCCCATCAGAGTCTATGCTCTCTTCGCAAAAGGACAGTCAATCAAAAGTAACACTTCCAGAGACTGGAGTGAGTCCTTCAAAAGGTCTTTACCCTGCAGGGATAACCACTCTCTTTGCAGGTTTAACTTCATTGGGTCATCGGAAAAAAGAAGAAAAATAATCCTATAAATAAATGAGGAAATGATGTCATTTCACGTTGCCAAGTTCCAGCAAAACCTAACATAGTTTTGCTGATTTTTAATGGAGAAATTAGCTCCAGTGAGAGGGTGAGAAATACGAAATCAGATAGAGAATATGTTATAATGAATGAGGATGCACTCGTTCGGAATTCTGTGTAAAAGTGACCAACAAGTGGTCTGAAACTTATTAAGTTAGCAAATCGACTAATGGTTCAATTGCAAAAACTTTTAATAAACAAGTAGAAGAAAAAGAAGGGGCTAGAGATAAAAATCCATTTTATAAATCTTTTCGGTTAATCTTCCAAAAGTATTGCTTTAATGGCCCAGAACGATATTATAAAAATTGTCCGATAGTTTGGAGTTAATGAGATTGACATCTACTTTTATGATCAGACGAATGAACCATGGAGAGATCTGAATTCTCGTATGGATGGCATCCTAGCGGGGTCTCTTTTGAGGATATTGTATTTGTTCAATCTCCATTTTAGAATGGGATGCTCATCTAGTTCATAAGTTAGAGAGTCTTCAAGCAAAGCTAGTGACCTTTATCAACGAGAAAGGCTAAGTATTTGTGGTTTCTAGCTTGGAAGAAGATAATCAGGTAGTGAAAGAAACATTATCGTCTAATATTTCAGCAAACTAAATATACGTTATTCTTAATTTGAAATAGTTAGTTTACCAATGAGCTAAAATTAAGTTCGTCAGATCTAATTCTGCAAGTCCGGAGAAAGAAAAATTATTGAAATTAACATGATAAAACGATCAGAAGTTGGGAAACGATTTTGTTGGACGATTTTATTCGTCTTTATTTATGTGTTTGGTAGTAAAATTGCATTGCCGTTTGTTGATTTGTCGCGAGTGCTTAATGTGAATGAAACGACTGCGACGGGCCTGCAATTATCCAGTGCCATTATGGGAGGAAATTTACGAGGAATGTCGATTTTTTCAATCGGCCTTTCTCCGTGGATGTCTTCCATGATATTGTGGCGGGTGTTTACCGTATCCAAGCGCTTTAATCTCGAAAAGACCAGTGCAGATATTGTCGGTCGACGAAAAATGTATCTAACCTTGCTGCTCGCCTTAGTACAAGCCTTGGCAGTTTCCATGTATTTACCTCTGCAAACCAGTCTAAATTCAGCTCTTGTGATTGTTGTCAACACGATGATTATGATCGCAGGCACCTTCTTTTTAGTCTGGCTCTCAGATTTAAATGCCGCACTCGGCTTGGGAAATTCAGTCGTCATCATGATGGCTGGAATGGTGATGTATTTGCCAGAAGATATTATGCGGACCTTATCTAAAATGGATATTCCAACTTATTGGTATGCAATTGGTCTCTTTTTCATCTTAGCCTTTGTTTATACAGCCGTCTTGATCGAGTATGCTCGTTATCGCATTCCAGTCAATAAGCTTGGAATTCACAACAACCTAAAAAGTTATTCTTTTTTAGATATCAAGCTAAACCCAGCTGGAGGGATGCCGTTTATGTATGCCATGACCTTAGTATCGATTCCACAGTATGTGCTGTTGCTGGTTCTCTCAATGGATTCAAATGCTAAATGGGCTGCTAAGTTTGCAAAAGAATTGGTGATGGGTGAGCCTGTCTGGATCCTCCTCTACATATTTATGATTGCCCTCTTGTCCTTTGCATTTTCTTTTGTCAATGTCAATGGAGAGGAAATTGCTGAAAAAATGATGAAAAGTTCAGAGTATATCGATTCGGTTTATCCTGGTCCAGATACTCGAAAATTTATTAATGGGATTGTGTTACGCTTGACTGTTTTTGGGACCTTCTATCTCATTCTTTTTACTGCCCTACCGTTTTCAGTTTTACTATGGGATAAGGATTTATTGCGCCTAACAATGATTCCAGGAACCTTCCTTATGTTTGTCGGAATGGTATACAACATCCGGGAAGAGATTCATGCTCTCCAAGTAAATCAACGATATACAAGACTATTCTAGGAGTTATCATGTATTACTTTATACCAGCTTGGTACGGGTCAGAACGGACCTGGCATAGCACCACCATCCCTTGGTACTGGATGAAGGATTCAATCGAGTTTGATGACACCATTAACCAGGTTCGTGTCTTCCAAGATGCAGGGATTGATCGGAAGTTGCTGATTCCGCATTATGCTCCCCAACTACGCTATTTTTTACACCGTCAAGATTTGCTAGAAACAGACTATCTCTCTGTCTTTGATCACTTGCAGGGGGTCTCTCCAGATCAGGAAATGATGCCTGTGCAGATTGAGGATTTGGAGTGGCCTTCAGAGACCACTTTTGCCTACACACCTTTTCAGGTAGTGGCTTTTCGTCGAGGGGAGATGATTGCAAAAATCGACATGGGTGTAGATGGGAATATCCTCTCTATTACTCGCCTCAAGGATGGAGAGATTGCCTTTATTGAATATTTAGATGATCGAGGCTTTCTTTCTAGTGTCATTTACTATAAAAGTGGGCATCCCTATTTCCAAGAGTATCTCAGTGTTGACGGAACTTGGGTTCTACGTGAAATGCTGACGGAAGATAATCATTCGGTATTTGTGAATGAGTACGTTCAATCCTTGTTTAAGAAAGGAGTCTACTCGGAAATCAAAGAAGTCATCATGGAGAAAATGAAGTTCCTGCTTGGGACCATCGTACCTCAGCAAGATCAAGCAGTTTTTGCAGCTCATCCGGCCAATTTGCCCTTTTTGCAAGAATTAGGATTTGGAGTTAAAAAAGTTCTGTCTTTTTATGGGAAACGCCAGCCCTTGTCTCTATATGATTCCCTACTTTATTTTTGTTTAAAGGATGTCCA
This sequence comes from Streptococcus sp. 27098_8_66, assembly GCF_041431945.1. NCBI lineage: Bacteria > Bacillati > Bacillota > Bacilli > Lactobacillales > Streptococcaceae > Streptococcus > Streptococcus sp. 27098_8_66. The sequence goes on from NZ_JAPVYS010000004.1 coordinate 6,906, forward strand.
GTTGATTGTCACAGATAGTGAAAAAACAAAAGAAGCCATTCTTGGCTTTTCTCCAACCTTGCAGTCTAAAGTCCATCGAGTGACCTCTTTTGACTCTCGCTTACGATTAGGGAATAGTCAGGAACGCAAAGAATCAAAAATCTTTTTCTATGTGGGGGAAGACGGTTTCCTATCGAAAAAGCTACTAAAGAACTTGCTGGAAATCTTGGCTGAGAACCCCTTGTTTGAGCTTGTTTTTGCCTTTTACAGTACATCTGAAAATCATTTGCTTACCTTAAGAAGTCAATTAAAACAATTGATAGAAGAAGAGATTGCCTTAGCTTCGGTGCAGCTAACAGTCACAGATCAAGAACTTGGGGAGAATAAGATTCAGGATGATGAGTTAGCTGTAGAAGTGCCAGAATATCGTTATACGGTAAAGAACTTCTTTCATGAGAATGATATTATCAAGGAGTTGGAACAGACCCGCTTGATTGTAGACCTTAATGATGAACCGAATCTTTATACACAAATTGCGGGAATCTCAGCGGGGATTCCTCAGGTGAATCGAACCAAGACAGAATTTGTCGATCATCTAAAGAACGGCTATATCATATCCAAAGAAGGAGAATTAGAGAAGGCTTTGAAGTACTTCTTAACAGCCTTGAAACCATGGAACGAAGCCCTAGTATACTCTGTCGATAAAATACAAGAGTATACGGGCCCGCGTTTGATAGCCAAGTGGGAAGGATGGATGAAAGAATAGTATGGACAAACAGTCGAAAACAAGTCATATTCTTCAAATTGGTTTAGAAAATTGGCTGGAACAAGTAGAGATTCCAGAAGAAATGGGTTGGCACTATTTTTCATGCCAGGATTTGCCCTCTCTAAAAGAGTATATGGAAGAGCAGGAAATCCAAAAATTCAAAGCCTTACTAATAGATCGACCTGAAGATTTGTTGGGCTTAAAAGATCAGATGGACTTTTTCCAACCCTATACCATTTTTTACAATCATCAGTTCCAACAAGAAACCTATCCGGAAGAAGTGAAGGAATTGCTTCGGTTGAAGCAGGTTAGGTCTTGGGATTTTTCAGACAAAGCCCATTTTCTCTATCAAGTCACTCGTTTCCTTTATGATGGTCAGTATGGGGATGCTTTTACGGCTTACGATATCCGCATTCGTCCTGATTTTTCAGGCTCGCAGACAGTTTTAGGAAAACATCTCTTGCAGCTGACGGGATCTTTCGGGAAGGACTTTACTCCCTTGGCTCAATGGATTTATAATTATGTTTACGATGGGACTACTCCCGTTAATATATGGTTAGAGTATGAAAAAGAGCCCTCTTGTCAACTTCAATTGCGTATTCAATTTTTCCAAAGTGGCGCTATTGGTGATCTCGTGAAAGAGATTATCTACTCTGAGGATGACCTAAAAGAGCCAATCTTGCTAGATGAATTTGAGCGATATTATCTAGCCTTTTGTCTGGAAGCAAAAGGAGAAGGGGAGTTGAAGATTGGGGCCTTACACAAACGTTATTCTCATGGTCCTTTTGGGGAAATGACCGTTGGGGCCCAGACACTTCGGGATAGCAAGCGTCAGGAAATCTTTGCTTACTTCCATCCTGGAGATATGAAACCGCCTTTGAATATTTATTTTTCAGGGTATCGTCCGGCTGAAGGATTTGAAGGATTTGTCATGATGCGAAGAATGGGAAGTCCCTTTATCCTCTTTTCAGATCCGCGCTTAGAGGGTGGCTCCTTCTATATGGGCTCTCAAGAGCTAGAAGATCAGATTGTTGCTTACATTGATCAGTATCTAGACTGGCTAGGGTTTGGTCCTAAAGAGATGAACTTTTCTGGACTTTCTATGGGGACCTTTGGAGCTTTGTACTATGGCTCCTCCTACTCGCCTCATGCTATTTTAGTTGGGAAACCGATTGTTAATCTTGGGGATGTGGCAGCTAATTTGAAATTCAAACGTCCCGATGAGTTTGGGACATCCTTAGATATGATGCAGTTGCTTGTCGGACAAGTCTCAAGGGAGGGTATTGATCTATTGAATCAACGGTTTTGGGATCGTTTCAATCAAGCGGATTTGAAGGATACTATTCTGGCCATGGCCTATATGAGAGATGATGACTATGATCAACTGGCCTATCCGAAAATTTTAGAAGCCCTCTATGATCATCCTGTGCGGATTATTAGTTCTAGTCGACCTGGTCGACACAATGATGCCAGTGCACCGATTGTTGAATGGTTTTTAACCCAATATAAAGAAATCATGGAAAGAAATTTTGGAAGGATCGAATGATAACTATTAAACAACAAGAAGCCAGACGGCACTATTGGGGGCCCTTGCCTTCAGCAGACTATCTATGGGGCTCGCTTATCCAAGGTTTTGCGAGGGATAAGGTTGTTTTTAAAAACCCCTTGATGCCTTCTGGTCAAATTTTAAAGACCTGGAAATCAATGAGCAATTTCAGCGCCAATCGTTGGGCTCCTAGTCTTCCGCTCTTAAAACGAGGTCAATCTTATGTATTAGATGTGAGCATGACTTCCACACCTTCCCATACAGTGATGGTGGAAATTGTCTTTCTGGACCGTTTTGGTGTGCCTGTCAAACGTCAGGTAACATCAGATGGAAGCTTGGCTTTTGTTTATCCAGAGAATGCCTACGCCTACGAAGTGCGTCTCCTTAGTGCCGGCATGCAAGAATTTGTTTTTCATTATTTCACGATTCAACCAATATCGTCTGAGGGAGCAGAGGTTCTCGCATAGACGAGCCAGACTGCTAGTAAAAGAGGATCACATTGGATTATTTTACATTAAGAAAAATTAAAAAGATCTTGAAGGAAGTGAATAGCTGGAAAGATCATATGACCCGCTTGACGGATCATCAGCTACAGGAGAAGACTGTAGAATTTCGGGAACGTCTAGCTCAGGGCGAGACCTTGGATGATTTATTACCGGAAGCATTTGCCGTTGCGCGTGAAGCTGATAAACGGGTTTTGGGCATGTTTCCTTATGACGTGCAAGTCATGGGAGGGATTGTCCTCCACCAAGGCAATGTCGCTGAAATGAATACCGGTGAAGGAAAGACCTTAACAGCGACCATGCCTGTTTATCTCAATGCCTTAGAAGAAAAAGGGGTCATGGTCATTACGACCAATACCTATCTGGCAACCCGAGATGCGGAAGAAATGGGACAGGTCTACCGCTTTTTGGGATTGACCGTTGGAGTTCCTTTGAAACAGTCTGAAGACGAAGAATTAGATCCAGAAGTCAAACGGGAGATTTACCGGTCAGATGTCATTTATACGACAAATACCAGTCTGGGCTTTGACTATTTAACAGAGAACTTGACAGCTTCAACAGATGGCCAATTTTTGGCAAACTTCAATTATGCCATTGTCGATGAGATTGATTCAGTGCTTCTAGATAGTGCTCAGACTCCCTTGATTATTTCTGGTTCTCCTCGGGTTCAATCCAACCTATATGGGATTATTAATACCCTGATCCAAACCTTCAAAGAGGGGGAAGACTTCAAGTTTGATGAAGAAAAGAAACGGGTTTGGTTGACTCGAAAGGGAGCTCATGCAGCAGAAAGCTTTCTTGCTATTCCCAACCTCTATAATCCCCAATATCATGATATGGTCCGCCATATCAGCTTAGCTCTTCAAGCCAATAAAAACTTTATTAAGGATAAGGATTATGTCATCCATCCCAATGTCGAAGGGCAACCGGAGATTGTCTTACTTGACCAGGCAACAGGTCGATTGATGGAAATGACACGATTGCAAGGAGGACTCCATCAAGCGATTGAAGCCAAAGAAGGTCTCAAGCTAACCCAAGAAACAAGGGCCATGGCTACCATTACCTACCAAAATCTCTTTAAGATGTTTCGTAAGCTTGGAGGAATGTCGGGGACTGGGAAAGTCGCTGAGGCAGAGTTTCTCGATACCTATGCCATGTCCGTCATTAAAATTCCGACTAACCGAAAAAAAATCCGCCAGGACTTGCCAGATGAGATTTATCAGACCCTGCCTGAAAAAGTGTTTGCATCCTTAGAATATATCAAAGAAGTCCATGCAAATGGCAATCCAATCTTAGTTTTTACAGGTTCAGTTGAGATGTCCATCCTTTATTCTAATCTTCTATTGCGGGAGGGCATAGCTCACAACCTCTTAAATGCTAATAATGCCGCTCGAGAGGCCCAAATTATTTCAGAATCTGGCCAAATGGGAGCAGTGACTGTAGCGACCTCCATGGCTGGTCGAGGGACCGATATTAAGTTGGGTCCTGGAGTGACTGAACTAGGGGGACTAGTAGTTGTTGGGACCGAACGGATGATGAACCAGCGGATTGACCTTCAAATTCGTGGTCGTTCTGGTCGCCAAGGAGATCCTGGACGGACCAAATTCTTTGTTTCTCTGGAAGATGACTTGATGAAAAACTGGGGACCAGATTGGATTCAGGATACTTACCAAGACTACGATGTAGAGGAGCGAATTGGTGCCACTAAGCCGTTGACTAAACGAAAATATAAGAATCTGGTGGGACGGGCTCAAAATGCAAGTGAAAGTTCTAGTCAGGCCAGTCGTCGCATGACGCTTGAATTTGCAGAAAGTATGAACATTCAGCGAGATATCATCTATAAGGAACGTAACCGCTTGATTAAACAAGAAGGTCGTTTGGATGTAATTGTCGAACAAATTGTCCGAGAAGTCTTTATGAGAGTGGCAGATAATAAAGATTACATAGATCCCATTGCTTTTTATCGTTATATTTTGGACAATGTGAGCTATCAGGTGGATCCGCAGACGACTCATCGATCATTCCGTTCTAAAAAAACAAAGAAAAATTTCTTATGGGAAATTGCTCAAAGAGAGTTAGAAGCTAAGTATGAGATCTTAGGCACCGATGAGGTGATCGCCCAATTCCAGCGCATGGCCATCCTAAAAGCAATCGATGAAAACTGGGTAGAGCAGGTCGATTATTTGCAGCAACTTCGAGCTGCTCTGTCTGGTCAATATGCCAGTCAAAAGAATCCATTAGTTGAGTTTTTCCAAGAAGCCTACCAATCCTTTGAACGAATGAAAGAGGCGGCCAAGGAACAAATGGTCCGCAATCTCCTGCTAAGTCGAGTAGAAATCAATAAAAAAGGGGAAATAGTCTTGCATTTCCCATAAAAGAGGACATTATGACAGTATACAATATCAATCTTGGAATCGGTTGGGCTAGCAGTGGTGTTGAGTATGCCCAGGCCTACCGTGCCCAGTTGTTACGCAATATCCATCAACCAGCTAAGTTTGCCTTTATGGATATGATTCTAGCCGATAATATCCAGCATTTAACAGAAAATATCGGTTTTCAAAATGATGAAATCATCTGGCTCTATAGCCATTTTACGGATATGAAGATTGCGCCAACGACTTATACCCTTGATCAGGTCTTAGCAGGATTTGCCGGAAAACCGACTCGTGAAGAAGTCAATGGTAAGATCAAGCGCTTCTTTTATGAGGACCAGGACAACTTTTTGACCTGCTACTTGCGGGCAGAAAATAGTCCTTATGTCGAACGTTGCGAGTATGTATCTAGAGGGATTTTGGTGAGAAAGGATTATTTCTCCTATACCCGTTATTGTACCGAGTACTTCATTCCTAAGAACAATCAAGCCAACTTGATTGAACGCCGGTTTTACAATGAAGACGGGTCGGTTGCCTACAGCATGCAGATGGCGGATGGCCGCGAAATCTATCGTTTCCCAGATCGCTACCTGGTTGGTCGCCAAGAATTGATCCGTTACTTCATGCAGACCCTTCAATTGACCAAACAAGATCTGGTGATTTTGGATCGGGAAACCAATATTGGTCAGCCTATCTTTGAAGAAGCGCAAAAAGCCCGCCTGGGGGTGGTCGTCCATGCCGAGCACTTCAGTGCCAATAATGTCGATGATCAGTATATCTTGTGGAACAACTATTACGAGTACCAATTTACCAATGCGGACAAGGTGGACTTCTTTATTGTCGCGACGGACCGCCAAAAAGAAATCTTAGCCGAGCAATTTGCCAAATACACCAACCATCAGCCAGCTATCTATACCATTCCAGTTGGGAGTCTTGCGAACTTGCCACAGAACGAAAATCGCACCCCATTTTCTATGATTACAGCCTCTCGTTTGGCGACAGAAAAGCATATTGACTGGTTGGTGCGAGCAGTGGTTCGTGCCAAAAAAGAATTTCCAGAACTGTCTTTTGACATTTATGGAAAAGGTGGAGAAGAAGGCAAGCTGCGTTCTCTAATCGATGAATTGGGAGCGGCAGACTATATCCATCTCAAAGGGCATGCCAATCTAGAGGAAATTTATAAGAATTATGAGGTTTACCTGTCAGCATCGACCAGTGAAGGCTTTGGGTTGACCCTGATGGAGGCGATTGGTTCTGGACTTCCGATTATCGGTTTTGACGTTCCTTATGGCAACCAGACCTTTGTTACAGAAGGTAAAAATGGCTATCTCATTCCGCCTTCAGCAGATCAAGTGGTCGACCAGATTGCTGCTGCCTTTGAGGAGAAAATCATCCAGTTATACAAAAAAGATGATCTAGCCAGCATGCGTCAAGCATCTTATGCGCGTGCAGAAGACTTTTTGACCAGTCGAGTAGAAGAAGCTTGGGCACAATCGATAGAAGAGGTGACACATGCTGAACGTATTTGATAGTTATTCTCGTGAAAGCCAAGACCTGCTCCACTCCATGAAAGAGTCTGGTTTTGACCACCCGACCGTTGTTTTGGAGCCAAATGGTTTCTTACCAGACGGTGTCGAGTCTCCCTTTATCTATTTCTTAGGACAAGCAAAAGGAGAGAAGCGGGGACGCTACTTTAATGAAGTTCCAGTGCCTGATTTCTGGGAAGTTTCTGGGGATAACAGTTCGGGAAAAGTGACCTACTATGGTCAGGAAAAGGCTCGGATTGTGTACCATGCTGCTTCCTATAAACGCATCGTCGAGCGCTTAGAGTGGTTAGATGATAAGGGGCAAGTGGTCATGATTGAGCACTATGACCAATACGGCCGTAAGATTGCTGTAACGACTTGTGGTGATCAAGGTCAGCATTTGGTGACCACTTATTTTGAAGGGGATACCGAGCGCTTGACAGAAAATCACCAAACAGGGGATTTGATCTTGACCTTGGACCATCAACCCATGCGGATTTTCAAGAATCGCTTAGATTACTTTGTCTTTTATCTAGAGTATCGTGGTTTTGATCTAGATGGTTTGGTCTACAATACGCTGGCTACCTCCTTTAGTATTAGTCTCCAGCTGGGCAATAAAGTCATCAGAGGACGCGACGTCTTGGTGTGGCAGGAGCCTCTTCACGACAGCCTTCCGGGGCAACATGCAGTTGATTCTAAAGAGCCCAGAAATCCGTACCAAGAAGATCTTGATTCCGCAAAACGCGACCTATCATCGCGCTTTGCAGTTGACCTCGCAGGACCAGCATAGCTATTTCGGTCCCCTTGGCTACCTGTATGATTTCAAGGTGAAAGACGATATCCGTAAAGACGCCTTTGTCTTGACCAATTCGGATCAGATCGAAGCCTTGACTTACCTAGTAGAGAACTTGCCAAATGTGACCTTCCGTGTAGCAGCTTTGACGGAGATGTCTGCGAGCCTCTTGTCTATGGTCCGCTATCCAAATGTGGTCTTGTACCAAAATATCAGTCAAGAGCGGATCAAAGAGTTGCTTAAGGTCTCTAGTATTTATCTAGATATCAACCACTATGCAGAGGTGCAAGGCATTGTTCGCAAGGCCTTCGAACACCAGCAAGTCATCCTTGCCTTTAGCCATACCCTGCATGACTGCCACTTCCTCGCACAAGCCAATATCTTTGATCAAGGAAAAGAAGCAGATATGGTGGCCCGTATTCAGGAAATCTACCAATCCGTGGATAACTACAGAGAAGCCGTCGTGCAACAAATTGCCCAATCAAGTAGCGTTGAGCCAGCTGTTTTCAAAGCTCGCTTGCAAGAAGGGATAGGTGGACACAGTGAGTGATCGTAAGAAAGATTTATTTTACAAAGAAGTAGAAGGGCGGATGGAGTCTCTCAAACGCCGTCCTGCCGAAAAAGAAAAGACGACACGTTCTGAAAAGATCAATGTCACTTTTAATGTGATCATTGGTTTGGTGATTTTGTTGGGAGTTATTTTTACCCTCTTCAGAGTGTTAGGAGGATCCTAAGATGGAAATGGTATTTGCAATCGGGATCTCGATCTTATCCCTCGCTCTTGTAGTTCTGATCACCCTGCAGCCTCGCCAACAACAATCGCTTTCAACAGATGCGACCAGTAACCTAGGAAAGCCAAGTTACTGGCGGTCTCACCGTGGACTCAAGTTAGCGACCCTTGTTGTTAGTATCGTCTTTCTCGTATCCTTATTTCTTTATATGATGGTCGTACAGACCTAGTTTCTAATAGAATGGATAAAAGAAGTTGGTATTCTCCGACTTCTTTTAGAATGTAATCCATCTGTTTCTTACATAATGCAACCTAAATGATACTTAAAAAATTAAAGAGATATCTACAATTTGAAGAGGCTGGGACAAAAGTCCTAGCCTCTCAATTATTTTTGGATTGTCGATCAAGACGCAGAGGTTGATGGGCTCTACTACGCTGATTTCATCAGCTTTTACAGCCCTACTCAACTGTGCGGAGGTGGGACGACGAAATCGAATTCTAACGAATTACCGATTTCTGTCCCAATCTCTTTTTTTATCCTGCTTCCTTCTCTTTTATGGTATACTGAAAGCGACAACATGATTGGAGCTTCCGATGAAAAAGATCCCCTTAGTATTTTCAGGCTGTCTGTTAGGACTGGTTGGCGCTGGAAACCTTCTCGCAGACTCGCTACCCTTCCTTGCCCATGCCTTTAGTCTGACAGGTTTGTTCTTCTGGTTTTTCTTTGTCGTTTATCATGCGATTCGTTGGCAAGAAACCAAGATAGAACTCCAACAACCAGCTCTTTTATCTGGGATGGCGACTTTTCCCATGGCAGGGATGATTCTATCCACCTATCTTTTGCGCCTCTTTCCTGCCTTTGGAGGTCTATCACAGTTGGTCTGGTGGTCTGCCTTTCTCTTGGACCTGGGCTTAATTCTCTATTTTACCAAGACCCATGTCCTAGCGCGACCAAGAGCCAATGCCACTCCCAGTTGGACCGTTCTCTATGTGGGCATTGCAGTAGCAGCTTTGACCTATCCCGTTGTGGGAATTAGGGGGATTGCTTATTTCGCTTTAGTGATTGGTTTTGGTTTGACCTTTCTTCTTTATCCCCTTATCTATCATGATTTGAAGCAGTCTCCCTTACCCAGTCATCTGTTGGGCCAAGAAGGCATCTATTGCGCTCCATTTTCCCTTCTGTTAGCAGCTCTGGTTCGTGTGGGTGGAGCAAGCCTTCCTGTCTGGTTCTTACTGATCATGGTAGTGGCCTCGCAAGGTTTTTATTTCTTTGTTTTGACGCGCCTACCGAAAATGATCAAAGAAGGTTTTCAACCTGCTTTTTCAGCGCTGACCTTTCCAACAGTCATCACAGCGACCTCTTTGAAAATGGCCCAAGGCTTATTGCAACTGCCTTTCTTGACAGCTCTCGTATGGCTGGAAACTCTTCTTTGTCTCTTGATTTTAGTCGCTGTCTTAGGTGGTTATGTGGCCTATCTCAGAGAGTAGGAAGTCATCCTTTTTCATTGAAACCTAGTCACGATTATGGTAAGATGCACTATACGATTTGTCATACTTTATAGGAAAGGTATCTATGAAATTCATCAAAGGAAAGCTCTCACTGCTTTATCCCCTCTTTCTGCTCTTGTTTTATTTTTATGTTCGGCCTCAATTTCGCCCCTTGGCCCAGTATGTCTCCAATAGTGTAGCAAGTGCCAATAGCTATTATTGGACCTTATTTGGCCTAGAAGGCCTCTATGCAGTCTTTACAGGATTTTTGGTCTACCGTTTTTCTAAAAAAGCGCAGTTTAAGCTGGGGAAGAACCCTCTTCAAGCTCTGATAGAAGCCGTTTTTGCGGCTTGTTTGGTTTACTGGTTGGACTACTTCATCAGTGGTTTTGTCCAAGGACGGGCGGCCGTTTTGAGTCTGTTTCCACGGGAAATTAGCCCCACAGGGGTGCTTATCCTAGTGATCGCAATGGTCGTCATCCGGCCAGTGACAGAAGAGCTGATCTTTCGTGGAGCCTTGGTGAATGCCTACCTCAAAGGCTGGAAACTCTATGCTGAGATTTGGCTTCCAGCCCTCATATACAGTGGCCTACATTTTCTTCACAATCCCTTTTCGCTAGGAGCTTCTATCATCTATCTCCTGCCGAGTGTGATTTTTGGGATCCTGTATTATCGGAGTAAGACGCTCCTTTCTCCAATTTTAGCTCATATCTTGCTCAATCTCTACTACACCTTGCCTTTACTTTTATCTGTATTTAAGTAGCAACCGATTTCCTGAGTGAGATTGGTTTTTTTTGAAAATATGGTATAATAGAATAAATTTAATAGAGGGAGTTGAGGTTTGAAAAAAAGCTACCGCGTCAAACGTGACAAAGATTTTAATGCTATTTTTAAAAGTGGTCAAAATGTTGCCAATCGGAAATTCGTTGTTTACCGCTTGCGCAAAGACCAACCGCATTTTCGAGTCGGCCTGTCTGTTAGTAAGAAACTAGGAAATGCTGTGACCAGAAATCGCATCAAACGTTTGATTCGCCATGTTTTGATCAAACACCAAGCCTTCCTTACGACCGATGATTTTGTTGTCATTGCTCGTAAAGGAGTGGAGGAACTCGACTTTCATCAAGTAGAGAAAAATCTTGTACATGTCTTAAAATTAGCACATGTCTACCAAGAAAGGGAATAATGTGAAAAAGAAACTGAAGTTAACTGGATTATTAGGAGCGGCCTTATTGGTCTTGACAGCTTGTGGAACCTCTCAAGTGACAGCTCAGTCGACGGGTGGTTGGGAACGCTTCGTCTACTTCTTTGCAGAAGCTATCCGCTTCTTGTCCTTTGGTGGAAGTATCGGTGTAGGGATTATCGTCTTTACCATTGTCATCCGGACGGTCCTCTTGCCTCTCTTCCAATATCAAATGAATTCAACCCGCAAAATGCAGGAAATTCAACCCCTCCTCAAGGAATTGCAAGCTAAGTATCCTGGGAAGGATCTTGATAGTCGGACCAAGCTTTCTGAAGAGATGCGGGCCCTTTACAAGGAAAAAGGCGTCAAAACGTCTTCAGCCTTCCTTCCTCTCTTAATCCAGATGCCGGTCTTGATGGCCTTGTTCCAAGCGCTGAGCCGTGTCGAATTTCTTAAAGTCGGTCACTTCCTTTGGTTGGACCTTGGTGCGATTGATCCGACTTATATCTTGCCGGTTCTTGCAGCACTCTTCACATTTTTCAGCAGTTGGTTGACCAATAAAGCCATGCCAGAGCGCAATGGTAGTGCGACAACCATGATGTATGTGATGCCTGTGATGATCTTCTTCTTTGCCTTGTTCTCAGCCAGCGGGGTCGCACTATACTGGGTGACTTCCAATGCTTACCAAGTTGGGCAAACCTATCTCTTGAACAACCCCTTCAAGATTATTGCAGAGCGTGAAGCAAAAGAGCAAGCTTCGCGCGACATGGAAAAACAAAAACGCCGTGCCCTAAACAAAGCACAGAAAAAGAAAAAATAAGAAAGAGGTGGACATATGGTCCTATATACTGGAGCAACTGTTGAAGAAGCGATTCAAAAAGGTCTGAACGATTTAGATATTCCTCGTATGAAGGCACATATTACGGTTGTAGCGCGTGAAAAGAAAGGTTTTCTTGGCTTGTTTGGGAAAAAACCAGCCCAAGTAGAGATTGAGCCGATTGCAGAAACAACTGTTGTGAAAGCCAATCAAAAAGCTGTCAAAGGTGTCCCAGATGAGATCAATGCGCAAAACGAACCGGTTAAGACTGTGAGCGAAGCAACGGTTGATCTCGGACGCGTCGTAGCAGCGATCAAAAAGGTCGAAGAAGAAGGAGAAGTTGTCTCTGAAGAAATCAAGACAGAAATCCTGAAACATGACAAAGAAGCAGATACCGTTCTTGAAGAAAAAGGGCATGAACATATCCTTGAAAAAGTCAAAGAACCAGCGACAAAAGAATCAAGTGAATCTGATTTCTCAAATCTTGGTATCGAAGTAGAGGAAAACTACAATATCGAAGAAGTCGTAGCTGATGTGACAGCCTATGTTCAAACAGTGCTCGATGAAATGGATGTGGATGCGACTATCTCAAGTAGTCACAACCGCCGTACGGTCAATATGCAAATTGATACCAATGAACCAGGACGTGTCATTGGGTACCACGGAAAAGTCTTGAAGGCTCTTCAACTTTTGGCGCAAAATTACCTCTATAACCGCTACTCAAAGAATTTTTACATTACCATTAATGTTAATGACTATGTAGAACACCGGGCAGAAGTTCTTCAAAGCTATGCTCAGAAGTTAGCAACGCGTGCCCTCGAAGATGGGCAAGCCCAACAGACAGATCCGATGTCAAACAGTGAACGCAAAATCATTCACCGTATCGTCTCTAAGATGGAAGGAGTCACTAGCTACTCTGAAGGGGAAGAACCAAACCGTTACGTGGTGGTAGACATCGAAGGATAATCTAGCTATTATTTCCCATAAGGGAGAGACGGGATTGAGCCGATCTCTCCTTTTTTGTTATGATTAGAAAGGAAGCAGATGACATTTGCAGCGATTCGAGAGTTTTTAAAGCTTCAAGGAATTCACTACCAGGCCCCAGCGAAGGCAGGCGTGCTAGCCTCAGAGATGGAGCAGTATCGTGCCCTAGCTCAAGCGGCTCGTAAGGAATTCACCGATTTAGTCTCAGCCTTTCAGAAGCGTCACCCCTACTTAGAGCAAGATCGGACTAGCCAATGGATGAACCAGGCTCAAATTTTGCGGCCTCATTTTTGGGCTTATCTAAGAGGCGAAGGGACGATGGCAGAGCCCATGTTTGCCTTGAGGCTTTATGGGGATGCAGCTGATTTTGGTGTTTCCTTAGAGGTGAGCTTTATCGAGCGAAAAAAAGACGAGCAGAGCCTTCAAAAACAACACAAGGTTCTCACCCTTCCCATCACTCAGCCAGTTTATTATTTCGCCCAGAAAAATGGAGAGAGTCAAAGGGTAGAGGGAACAGAAAAGAATCACCATGATCTGTTACAAGCAGTAGCAGACGGAACGGTTCGTAAGGTCCTCGTCAAATACGATGTTTCTCTAGTCGAGGAAGGTTCTCTTGAGGATATCCTGGAACAGTTGCAAGAGGCGCTGGTGGCTCTGGAACCCTATTACTTGGCAACCCGTCAGGTGTAGAAAGGTTTTCTCCAACCTGTATTTGTAACAATTTTGCCATAGCTATTGACAAATAGAGCTGAATCCGATAGAATGGTAAAGTATGTTTAGTAACTGATCACAACTAGCCGGCTAAACGAATACAAAATCTATGAGGAGGTATTCATCGTGAAACGTACTTATCAACCAAGTAAACTTCGTCGTGCGCGCAAACATGGTTTCCGTCACCGTATGGCAACTAAAAATGGTCGTCGCGTATTGGCAGCTCGTCGTCGTAAAGGACGCAAAGTTTTGGCTGCTTAATTCAGATAAAAACCTAAAAACCAGTAGAAACTCGAGACTACTGGTTTTTGTTTTGTCCGAAAGTGAATTTAGAGGCGCTTTCTGCTATAATAGAAAGAAGAAAAACTCGGAAGAAAAGGAAGATCATGCAGATTTTTGATACCCACACTCATCTCAATGTGGAAGAATTCGCAGGAAAAGAACAAGAGGAGCTTGACTTGGCCAAGGAAATGGGTGTTGTAGCCCACAATATCGTTGGTTTTGACAAACCGACGATTGAGCGTGCCATGGAGTTGGCAGATCAATATCCAGAACTCTATCTCACGCTTGGTTGGCACCCCACTGAGGCGGGCGATTATACTCCTGAAGTGGAGGCCTATTTACTTGAACAGCTAAAACATCCCAAAGTCGTCGCACTCGGAGAAATCGGTCTGGATTACCACTGGATGACAGCGCCAAAAGACGTCCAAGAAAAGGTTTTTCGTCGTCAGATTCAATTGTCTAAGGACTTGGACCTCCCCTTTGTGGTGCATACACGCGATGCTTTAGAAGATACTTATGCCATCATCAAGAGTGAAGGAGTCGGGCCTCGCGGTGGGATCATGCATTCTTTCTCAGGAAGTTTAGAAGAAGCTAAACGCTTCATGGATTTGGGAATGATGATCTCCTTTTCTGGAGTGGTCACTTTTAAGAAAGCCACAGATGTCCAAGAAGCGGCAGCTGGCCTTCCGTTAGACAAGATCTTGGTTGAAACAGATGCCCCTTATCTGGCGCCAGTTCCCAAACGTGGTCGGGAAAATAAAACAGCCTACACTCGTTATGTAGTAGACTTCATTGCAGGACTACGTGGCTTAACAACAGAAGAAGTGGCTCAGGCAACCTATGACAATGCAAGAAAGGTATTTGACCTTGACTGAGAAAAGAAAAATACCAGAAGTGATTGTCGTGGAGGGCAAGGACGACACAGCCAATCTCCGTCGTTTTTATGAGGTGGATACCTATGAAACGCGAGGTTCTGCGATCGATCAAGATGACTTGGAACGAATTGCTACCTTGCAGGAGTTGCGTGGGGTCATTGTCTTTACCGATCCAGACTACAATGGCGAGCGCATTCGCAAGATCATTATGCAAGAGGTGCCCCAAGCCAAACATGCCTTTTTAAATCGTGGTGAAGCAGTCCCCAAATCCAAGACCAAGGGGCGTTCTCTTGGAGTGGAGCATGCGAACTTTGAAGATTTAGAAAAAGCCCTAGCTGGACTGGTCGGGTCTTACGAAGATGAAAATTTCTTTGATATCACAAAGACCGACTTGATGCGGCTTGGACTGTTGATGGGAAGCGATAGTCGCAAACGGCGGGAATATCTAGGAGAAGCCTTGCGCATCGGCTACTGCAATGGCAAGCAATTACTCAAACGCTTGGAGTTGTTTGGAATTAGTTTGGCTGAGGTTGAAGCTACCATGAAAAGTTATGAGAATTGAGAAACTCCCCAAAAAGCAAGGGGAAGATGACACAATAGAAGTAAGTATATACGGTTTAATCAGACTTGGTTGCAAGCATTAGAAAAGTGACTCCATAGGATTTGTTATGAGTGTAGATAATGAGGATAATTTATGGGAATCTTCGATTTTTTAAAAAAGACAGAAACAACTGAAGCAACAAACAAAACAGTAGAGTCAATTGACAAAACATGCTTGGGAGTTCTAGAACTATTTCCGATAAAGGAGACGAATGAGTTATTGATTATTGGGAGCTTAGAGGGCGGACTCAAGGTTGGGGATTGTCTGCAATTTTGCAATCCCGATCGAGGTATGGACGCACTTGGTTCTGTAGTCGTGAAAAAACTCATTAATCAAAATAAGGATGTAGATGTTCTCACGGATGAATCTCTAGCTCATTTGGTCATCGATATGGAAACTTCCTTGGTTAATCTTAAAAAGGGAAGTGTTCTCTATAGTTATGGTGTCGATGAGGAACAACGGCTATCAAGCTATACAGATGCTCTTTATAACGCGTTTGTAATTGTCCAAAAAGGTCAAATGTCCAATGAAGACTATCAAGCCGCTAGTCTTGATGATAGCATAGAAATATTGCGCCTCTTTTTATGGGAGTGCCGTCAAAATCAGAAAACTGAAAGTGAAGAAAGCTATCAAGCTAACACTCGAAAGCTAGAACGCCTAGCAGAAATCGTCAAGGACAAGTTGTTAGCAGCAGATTCGATTTACGCGGTCTTTTCAGAAAAAACGGGGGAAGCGTATCTTTTCTCAACGACCTATGATAAAGGTGAAGAGGGCTATCTCTGTTCAGACCCGATGATCATGCTATATACGCCGCGTTGGTATCACCAATTTAAGGAAACCATTGATCGTCGACCAAATTCAGTTGTGAAACTGATTGAAAATACAGCAGATAAAAAAGGAATTGAGAATTTTCTTGGGACAGCCTTTTACTTAAATGGAGCTTTGGGAGCAGCCTTTAATACCAAGGAAGTCAGCATTAGTGCTTCTGTTTTGGTTCAGAAACCAGATTTTTCGAACCTACCAGAGATACAAGTTCCTGTTATGAATCCTGATATTGTAAGATGGATGCTGTTGATGGGGCAGATGGATAAGCCTACAACAGATGACGAAGAAGTAATATATAAGCTCTATTATAAATTCTTCTCAGCAGCCATGCCAAAAGCCAAACTCCTCATTCCTTTAAATGCTACTTCGGGATTCCCCGATAAGAGTCAGGGAGCCAACTCCTTTGTATTGAAAGAAGACGCTAAGTTCAGCATCCCAGTCAGAGAAGGAAAAGATGGGCGCAATTCTGTGCCAGTATTTACTGATTGGAAACGTCTGCGAATGGTCTTTGATGAAAAGTGGAATGGCATGATTGAAGAAGCTGGTGGCATGATTGAAGGCTTTGACTATGCCATAAATCCAACGGAGTATTATGAAGCGGGTGCCTATGTTAGCCTAACAGCTTTTAAGGAAATGCAAAAGTTTAGTGAGGAACTAGAAGGCAGAGATAAAGATTAGAGAGTTTCTTTCATTGGGAAACTATATAGTTTTATCTACATCTTACCTGAACCACTACCCTTTTTCAAAGATTTTGAAAGGAAATGGAATGGCGAATAGAAGTTATATTTACTTAAAAAACGGAGATGAAGCTCGTATCTTAACAGAGGGAATTTACACGATACCTTATTTTTGGCAATTGTTTTGGGATGAAGAAGATTTAAAAGCTCCTATTGCTCTCTGGGAAACAGCAGAAGAACTTGAAGAAGATGAAGAACAAGCAGAAAGATTTTACCAAGAGCAGAATGTAGATATCTTGCTTCCTATTGAAAAATTCCAGCAAAACGCCCTCCAAAATCGGTCTTTTTTAGAAGAAAATGCTTCTCAGACCTTACAATTATATGATGCCTTTGTTCGTTATATTCTTGCAAACGTAAAAGATGGTGATGTGCTCGGATTTGATGTCTTAGATGTTGTTTTTATGGACCAAGTGTCTGTTGTTTCTGATAAACTGTTAAAAAATATACGAGCTATTCGGGAAAATCAACCCAAAGATTTAGATTTTTCTTTGACAGAAAAGAACTTAATTGGTCTTGCTATGGGCTTTCCTGATTATTATGCTTCAGAATTATTGCCAGAAGACAATATTCTAGATTCGGTTGCCTATCAGGATGAACTGAAGAAAATGAACCCCCAAGAAGATAAGAAAGCGATCGATATGACTGGAGCCGATTCACAAGGGAACAAGTCTCGTGTTCTTTTAGTGTTTTGGATTTTGTTGGCACTAGGAATTATGTGGGTTTTATATATTGTTTTTAGCTAATAAATAGAAAAGAGAATACATGAGAATTGCAGATTATAGCGTGACCAAGGCAGTGCTGGAGCGTCACGGTTTTACCTTTAAAAAATCCTTCGGCCAGAACTTCTTGACCGATACCAACATCCTTCAAAAAATTGTGGATACGGCTGAGATTGGTCAGCAGGTCAATGTCATTGAAATCGGTCCTGGAATTGGAGCTTTGACTGAGTTCTTGGCGGAAAATGCGGCAGAAGTCATGGCCTTTGAGATCGATGACCGCCTGGTTCCCATTTTAGCTGATACCTTGCGGGATTTTGACAATGTCACGGTTGTCAACCAAGACATCCTCAAGGTAGACCTCAACCAGTACATCGCAGAGTTTAAAAATCCAGACCTTCCGATCAAGGTGGTGGCTAACCTTCCGTATTACATCACAACTCCTATCCTCATGCACTTGATCGAATCCAAGATTCCTTTCCAAGAATTTGTGGTCATGATGCAAAAAGAGGTGGCAGACCGCATCTCGGCTGAGCCCAACACCAAGGCTTATGGTTCTTTATCCATTGCAGTCCAATACTATATGACTGCCAAGGTAGCCTTTATCGTGCCTCGCACCGTCTTTGTGCCAGCACCAAACGTCGACTCTGCCATTTTGAAGATGGTCCGTCGCGAAGAACCAGCAGTAGCAGTCAAGGATGAAGATTTCTTCTTCTCTGTCAGCAAGGCTAGCTTTGTCCACCGACGCAAAACACTTTGGAACAACTTGACCAGTCGCTTTGGCAAGACCGAAGAAATCAAAGCCAAGCTGGAAGCAGGAATCCAAGCTGCAGGCCTGCAACCTTCTGTACGAGGAGAAGCTCTCAGCTTAGAAGACTTCGCCCGCCTAGCAGATAGCCTTCTAGAAGCAGGAATAAAATAACAGAAAAGACATGAGCTTCATAGCTCATGTCTTGTTTGTTGTAGAAGGAAAGGACGGGATTTGAACCCGCGCGTGAATAAAAATCCACTTGCCGGATTTCGAGTCCGGTGCCGTACCGAGCTGGGCCACCTTTCCAAGATGCGGAGAAAGGGATTTGAACCCTCACGCCCGAAGGGGCACATGCGCCTGAAGCATGCGTGTCTGCCGTTCCACCACCTCCGCATAGTTCTATTATACACTTTTTAGGAAAAATGCCAAAGAAAAAAAGGAAGGCTCCTTCTCCCTATATCCGCTAAAAGACATTTCATAATGGGCGTTCCATCTTCTGTTCCTATGCATTCAACAAAACGGTCAAGTTCATTTCTTAAATCAACAGGAGGGTTTCTATTTGCGTTTTTCTTATAGAGCAATCCAGCCTTATTTCTCATTTTTTGGTATAATAGATAGTATTAATCTCAAAGGAGTGCGATTTGCAAGGAACCATCGTCAAGGCCTTGGCTGGCTTTTACTATGTGGAGTCAGACGGTCACATTTATCAGACACGGGCTCGTGGAAATTTTAGAAAAAAAGGACAGACTCCTTATGTGGGGGATCAGGTAGAATTCTCTGCTGAAGAGAATTCAGAAGGCTACATCTTGAGCATTGCGCCTCGAAAAAATAGCCTCGTGCGCCCTCCTATTGTCAATATTGATCAGGCAGTAGTGATTATGTCAGCTAAGGAGCCAGATTTCAACGCCAATCTTTTAGACCGTTTTCTGGTTCTTTTGGAGCATAAGGGGATTCATCCCATTGTCTATATTTCAAAACTGGACTTGCTAGAAGATATGGAAGACATCCACTACTCCCAAGGAATCTATCAGGCTATTGGCTATGATTTTGTCTTGTCGATTGAGGAACTCTTGCCCCTTTTGACCAATCAAACCACGGTCTTTATGGGACAGACCGGTGTAGGAAAATCGACCTTGCTCAATAAAATCGCTCCGGATCTAGAGCTTGAAACGGGTGAGATTTCAGATAGTCTGGGGCGCGGTCGACACACGACCCGAGCTGTCAGCTTTTACCATCTAAATGGAGGAAAGATCGCAGATACGCCAGGCTTCTCCTCCCTCGATTATGAAGTGACAACCAGTGAAGACTTAAATCAAGCCTTTCCGGAGATCGCCGATGTGAGCCATTCTTGTAAATTTCGTACCTGTACCCACACGCATGAGCCCGCTTGTGCGGTGAAACCAGCCGTTGAAAGAGAGGAAATTGCGCCTTTCCGTTATGAGGATTACTTGCAATTTCTAAGTGAGATTGAAAACCGTCGCGAAACCTATAAAAAAGTTTCGAAAAAAATGCCAAAATAGGAGACACTACAACGATGAAAACAACGAAAATTGCACCCTCAATTTTGAGTGCCGATTATGCTAATTTTGAAAGTGAATTGAAACGCTTAGAAGCTGCAGGAGCTGACTATGCCCATATCGATGTCATGGATGGCCATTTTGTGCCCAATATCAGCTTTGGAGCTGGTGTCGTAGAGAGCATGCGTCCGCATAGCAAGTTGGTCTTTGATTGCCACTTGATGGTCACCAATCCCGAACACCATATCGAAGAATTTGCCCGTGCAGGTGCTGATATCATCAGCATCCACGTAGAAGCTACTCCCCATATTCACGGAGCTCTTCAAAAAATTCGTCAAGCAGGTGTGAAGGCTAGTGTCGTGATCAACCCAGGGACTCCTGTAGACAGTATCAAACATGTCTTGAACTTGGTGGACCAAGTCTTGGTCATGACCGTTAATCCAGGATTCGGTGGTCAAGCCTTCTTGCCTGAAACCATGGACAAGGTGCGCGAATTAGCCGCTCTTCGTGAAGAAAAAGGCTTAGACTTTGATATCGAAGTGGATGGTGGAATTGATGCTCAAAGTATTTCCCAAGCAAAAGAAGCAGGGGCCAATGTCTTTGTAGCAGGCTCTTATGTCTTTAATGGAGATGTTAATGAGCGCGTTCAAACGCTCCGAGATGCTGTAAATGGGTAACATCGCAATACTGGCAGGAGGTGACAGCACGCTCTTGCCGAGAGATCATGACGTTTATGTAGGCGTTGATGGTGGCTGTTTGAAGTTACTGGAACAAGGTCTGCCTTTAGATATAGCTGTGGGGGATTTCGATTCTGTCTCTGAGACCGATTTGCGCCAGATCCGAACCCAAGCCAAGCAGGTTGTTCAATCCGTCCCTGAAAAGAACGATACGGATTTGGAATTGGCTTTGAAAGTGGCCTTTGAGGCCTATCCAGATGCTGCTGTCACCGTTTATGGTGCCTTTGGCGGTCGCTTGGATCACTTTTTGTCCAATATCTTTTTGCCGACCGATCCAGACCTAGCTCCTTATATAGAGCAGATTCAATTAGTCGATGGTCAAAATCGCTTGATCTACAGACCAGCTGGCTGCCATGAGATTCAGCCAGATCCAGCCATGTCCTATATTGGTTTTATGCCTGTTGGAGAAGGTCGCCTAGAAATCACAGGGGCCAAGTATCCGCTCCATCAGGAGAATTATTTTTTGAAGGCCATGTATGGCTCCAATGAATTTTTGGATCAACCGATTCAAGTGAGTCTTGATCGTGGCTATCTTGTCATTGTTTATAGTAAAGACAGAGGTTAATATGAATATCATTCTGCTTCTGATTGGCCTGCTCAATCTGGGTCTCCTCATCTATTTTTTGCAACGGTCAGATGACACAAGACCGGCTTTACGAGAGATGCTGGAAGACCATGAGGATCATTTGACAGACCAGTTGGACTATCGTTTTGAAAAAGAAAGACAAGCAAGCCAGATTGCCAATCAGCAGTTAGAGATCACCCTGACAGATCGCTTAACCGAGATGCGAGTGGAGATCCACCAGCAGACGACGGCTCTGCGCGCTGAGATGAATGAGCACTTTACTAAAAATCGGGACAAAACAGATGAGCGCATGCGCCAGATCCAAGAGTCCAACGAAGTGCGGCTAGAACAGATGCGCCAAACGGTAGAAGAAAAATTGGAGAAAACCTTGCAGCACCGTTTGCAGACCTCCTTTGAGACGGTTTCAAAACAATTGGAGTCGGTCAACAAAGGGTTGGGAGAAATGCAGACAGTGGCGCGGGATGTCGGAACTCTTAATAAAGTTCTCTCCAATACCAAGACGCGTGGGATTATGGGCGAATTGCAGCTGGGTCAAATCATTGAAGATATCTTGACCCCAGCCCAGTATGAGCGGGAGTTTGTCACCGTTCCCCAATCCAGTGAGCGCGTGGAGTATGCTATTAAGCTTCCAGGACAAGGAGAGGAGCCAGTCTATCTGCCGATTGACTCTAAATTCCCACTGGAAGACTACTATCGTCTGGAAGAAGCTTATGAATCCGGAGAGAAAGAGGAGATCGAGCGTTACCGCAAGGCCCTTCTTGCTAGTATCAAGCGTTTTGCTAAGGATATCCAACAAAAATACCTCTTTCCACCAGCGACAACGAATTTCGGAATTCTCTTTTTGCCAACCGAAGGCCTCTATTCCGAAGTGGTTCGCAATCCAGAATTCTTCGATCGCTTGCGTCGGGACGAACAAATTTTAGTGGCTGGGCCAAGTACCTTATCAGCCCTCTTGAACTCCTTGTCTGTTGGCTTTAAAACGCTCAACATCCAAAAGAGTGCAGATGACATTAGCAAGGTGTTGGGATCGGTCAAATCAGAATTCCATAAGTTTGGAGGGATTCTGGCCAAGACTCAGCGCCATTTAAAGAATGCTTCCAATAATATTGATGATTTGCTAACCAGACGGACCAGTGCCATCGAGCGGACACTCCGCCAAATCGAAAGCGATGAGGACCTGCTGGGACTAGATGTATATATAGAAGATGGAGAAGATGATGGTCAAAATTAACCAAATGAAAAAAGATGAATTGTTCGAAGGATTCTATTTGATCAAGTCAGCAGAAGTGCGTCAAACGCGGGCCGGGAAAAACTACCTCGCCTTTGTCTTCCAGGATGAGACCGGTACAATCGAAGGTAAACTATGGGATGCCCAACCTCACAATGTAGAGAGTTTTATGGCTGGGCGCGTGGTCCATATGTCTGGACGTCGAGAAGTTTACAATAATACTCCGCAAGTCAACCAATTAAACATGCGCTTGCCCCAAGCAGGAGAGCCCAACAATCCAGCAGACTTTAAGGAAAAACCACCAGTAGACCCTAAGGAATTGCATGAATACCTGTCAAACATGATTTTCAAAATTGAAAATCCAGTCTGGCAACGGATTGTCCGTGCCCTCTATGGGAAATATGAGAAAGAGTTTTATAGCTATCCAGCTGCTAAGACCAACCACCATGCCTTTGAAGCCGGTCTTGCTTATCATACGGCGACCATGGTCCGCTTGGCAGATAGTATCGGTGATATCTATCCTCAGTTGAATAAGAGCTTGCTCTTTGCAGGGATTATGTTACACGATTTGGCCAAAGTGATCGAGTTGACAGGTCCTGAAAATACAGAATACACTGTTCGGGGCAACCTCATCGGCCACATTGCACTCATCGATGAAGAAATTAGCAAGGTCTTGCAAGACTTGAAGATTGATGACCAAAAAGAAGAAGTCATCGTCCTTCGCCATGTGATCTTGAGTCACCATGGCTTGCTCGAATACGGTAGTCCTGTTCGTCCAAAGATCATGGAAGCAGAGATTATTCATATGATCGATAATTTGGATGCAGAAATGATGATGATGACAACAGCACTTGGCTTAATTGGTCCTGGAGAAATGACCAATAAAATCTTTGCTAT
Organism: Streptococcus sp. 27098_8_66; assembly: GCF_041431945.1. NCBI lineage: Bacteria > Bacillati > Bacillota > Bacilli > Lactobacillales > Streptococcaceae > Streptococcus > Streptococcus sp. 27098_8_66. Next base: position 30,053 of record NZ_JAPVYS010000004.1, read on the forward strand.
GGAAAACAGATCCTTCTATAAACCGAATCTCGATGAGTAAAAACAGCGAGAAATACGGGAATGCTTCTGCCAAAAATGAAATAATCAGGAAAAAACGGCCTTCTGTAAATCAGAATGTTCGTTTTTTTCTGTTCTTATGGTATAATGATAGAAAAAACTACATGGTGAGAAAATGAAATTAAGAAGAAGTGAACGGATGGTCGTGATTTCTAATTACTTGATCAACCATCCCTATGAATTGACTAGTCTCAATACGTTTGCGGAAAAGTATGAGTCTGCCAAGTCTTCCATCTCAGAAGATATCGTGATCATTAAGCGTGCGTTTGAAGAGATGGAAATTGGAAATATTGAGACCATTACAGGAGCTGGAGGAGGCGTGATCTTTACACCGTCTATCTCAGATCAAGAATCCAAAGAAATCGTCGAGGATCTTTGCAAGCAACTGTCTGAAAGTGATCGTATCCTTCCTGGTGGCTACATTTACTTGTCTGATCTTTTGAGCAATCCGAAGATTTTGAATCGGATCGGACGCATCATTGCCAAAGCCTTCCGAGATAAGAAGATTGATGCTGTCATGACCGTAGCGACCAAGGGAGTTCCTTTAGCGAATGCAGTGGCTAATGTCTTGAATGTTCCATTCGTCATTGTCCGTCGTGATTTGAAAATCACAGAAGGGTCAACCGTTAGTGTCAACTATGTTTCAGGCTCAAGTGGAGATCGCATTGAGAAAATGTTCCTTTCAAAACGGAGCCTAAAAGCAGGAAGCCGGGTCTTGATTGTCGATGACTTCCTTAAAGGTGGCGGAACGATTAACGGAATGGTCAGTCTCTTGGCTGAATTCGATTCTGAATTAGCAGGGGTAGCTGTCTTTGCAGATAATGCTGCAGCCGACCGGGAATTCTTTGAACACAAATCCTTATTGCGCGTGACCAACATCGATGTAAAAGAAAATAAATTGAGTGTCGAAGTTGGGAATATCTTTGATTAAGAGCAACAAAGGAGGATCAAAAAGTGAAAAGAATTTTAGATCGATTTGATAATAGTCCTTTGTGGATTCGCTTGGTGACAGTTCTTACCTTATCCTTTATTTTGGTAGCTGGCTTGTATACTGTTAAAAAGAATACAGCTGCTCAGGTAACGACAGAAATTCAACCTGCTAAAAAAACAGGTTCCCTTCCAGTGAAAAAGGAAAAGAAGGAAGAAAAAGAAAAGAAGGAAGAAAAGAAAAATACAGAAGCTGCTGAAAAAGCAGTCGTTCAAATGGAAACAACTCCAAGTCAAGATTCTGTGAACGCTGCCCAGGCTGCTGTGAAGAAAGTCAAAGATGCAACTCAAAAGCAATCGCTTGAAGCCCGTATCCAATACATTGCTAACTATTATGGACTGACCTATGAGAGTGGTACTGTGACAACGCAGCAGACTCAAACAGACGCTAATGCCAACACGAACGCAAACGCGAATGCTAATGCCAATGACAATGCTAATGCCAATGCTGGAGTAGCTGGAGGCAATGCGACAGTTCAACCACAACAGCAACAACAGAATGCTCCAGCTGCAGCTACAGGGGCAGAAGAACCAGCTCAAGCTGGTCAATAGTGAACTTTTTCGACTTCTTTAAAAAATAAAAAAACATCTTGCAATCAAAGTGCCGTCATGTTATAATAATAGACGGTACTTTTTACTTTTGGTCTCTCAAGAGTGTACAGGGACGTGCTGACAAATGTTGCAAAAGTACACACGGATGGTAGCTGTCACCAAGTGTACCATCACCAAAAATAAAAAATTTCACAGGAGAATGTAGATGCCTACAATTAACCAATTGGTTCGCAAACCGCGTAAATCAAAAGTAGAAAAATCTAAATCACCAGCTTTGAACGTTGGTTACAACAGTCATAAAAAAGTTCAAACAAACGTTTCTTCACCACAAAAACGTGGTGTTGCAACTCGTGTTGGAACAATGACACCTAAAAAACCTAACTCTGCCCTTCGTAAATTTGCCCGTGTACGTTTGAGCAACTTGATCGAAGTGACTGCTTATATCCCAGGTATCGGACACAACTTGCAAGAACACAGCGTGGTTCTTCTTCGTGGTGGACGTGTAAAAGACCTTCCAGGGGTACGTTACCATATCGTCCGTGGTGCACTTGATACTGCAGGTGTAAACGATCGTAAACAAGGCCGTTCTAAATACGGTACTAAAAAACCAAAAGCATAAGGAAAGGGGATAAAGAAAAATGAGTCGTAAAAACCGTGCGCCTAAACGCGATGTATTGCCAGATCCGCTTTACAATTCACAATTAGTTACTCGTCTTATCAACCGCGTTATGCTTGATGGTAAACGTGGTACAGCTGCTTCAATCGTTTACGGAGCTTTCGAACAAATTAAAGAAGCTACTGGAAACGATGCTCTTGAAGTATTCGAAACAGCTATGGAAAACATCATGCCTGTACTTGAAGTACGTGCTCGCCGTGTCGGTGGTTCTAACTACCAAGTCCCAGTTGAAGTTCGTCCAGAACGTCGTACAACACTTGGACTTCGTTGGTTGGTAACAATCGCTCGTCAACGTGGTGAACACACAATGGTTGATCGTCTTGCAAAAGAAATCTTGGATGCAGCGAACAACACTGGTGCAGCTGTTAAGAAACGTGAAGATACTCACCGTATGGCTGAAGCTAACCGTGCATTCGCACACTTCCGCTGGTAAGATTAAGATACTAAGGGCGTTAAAAAAGCGACTGAAAATTAGGAAGCTTGACGAAGAATCAAAGATTCTAGGAAAGCTTATCTATTTTCCGAGCTTTTAGCCCAGGTTCAATTGAGCTCGATCAGCTCTTGAACCCAATTCAACTCTTCTTAAAAGTTGGAACCAAAACTTAGCATGAAAACACTGAGAACGGGTAGGTCCTGCCTATCCGTTTTTATTAAATCATGTTATAATAGAATATAGAAATAAAAAATATAGGAGAAACAAACCTCATGGCACGCGAATTTTCACTTGAAAAAACTCGTAATATCGGTATCATGGCTCACGTCGATGCTGGTAAAACAACTACAACTGAGCGTATCCTTTACTACACTGGTAAGATTCACAAAATCGGTGAAACTCACGAAGGTGCGTCACAAATGGACTGGATGGAGCAAGAGCAAGAACGTGGTATCACTATCACATCTGCCGCTACGACAGCTCAATGGAAAGACACTCGTGTAAACATCATCGACACACCAGGACACGTGGACTTCACTATCGAAGTTCAACGTTCACTCCGCGTTTTGGACGGTGCTGTAACCGTTCTTGACTCACAATCAGGTGTTGAACCTCAAACTGAAACAGTTTGGCGTCAAGCAACTGAATACGGAGTTCCACGTATCGTATTCGCTAACAAGATGGATAAAATCGGTGCTGACTTCCTTTACTCAGTAAGCACACTTCATGACCGTCTTCAAGCAAACGCTCACCCAATTCAATTGCCAATCGGTGCTGAAGATGACTTCCGCGGAATCATTGACTTGATCAAGATGAAAGCTGAAATCTATACTAACGACCTTGGTACAGATATCCTTGAAGAAGATATTCCAGCTGAATACCTTGAACAAGCTCAAGAATACCGTGAAAAATTGGTTGAAGCAGTTGCTGAAACTGATGAAGACTTGATGATGAAATACCTTGAAGGGGAAGAAATCACTAACGAAGAATTGAAAGCTGGTATCCGTAAAGCTACAATCAACGTTGAATTCTACCCAGTACTTTGTGGTTCAGCCTTCAAGAACAAAGGGGTTCAATTGATGTTGGATGCAGTCCTTGACTACCTTCCAAGCCCACTTGATATCCCTGCAATCAAGGGTGTAAACCCAGATACAGACGAAGAAGAAGAACGTCCAGCATCTGATGAAGAGCCATTTGCAGCTCTTGCCTTCAAGATCATGACTGACCCATTCGTAGGTCGTTTGACATTCTTCCGTGTTTACTCAGGTGTCTTGAACTCAGGTTCATACGTCTTGAACACTTCTAAAGGTAAACGTGAACGTATCGGACGTATCCTTCAAATGCACGCCAACACTCGTAAAGAAATCGAAACAGTTTACTCTGGAGATATCGCTGCTGCCGTTGGTTTGAAAGATACTACAACTGGTGACTCATTGACAGATGAAAAAGCAAAAATCATCCTTGAATCAATCGAAGTTCCAGAACCAGTTATCCAATTGATGGTTGAGCCTAAATCTAAAGCAGACCAAGACAAGATGGGTATCGCCCTTCAAAAATTGGCTGAAGAAGATCCAACATTCCGCGTTGAAACAAACCCTGAAACTGGTGAAACAGTTATCTCTGGTATGGGTGAGTTGCACTTGGATGTCCTTGTTGACCGTATGAAACGTGAATTCAAGGTTGAAGCTAACGTTGGTGCTCCTCAAGTATCTTACCGCGAAACATTCCGCGCTTCTACACAAGCACGTGGATTCTTCAAACGTCAATCTGGTGGTAAAGGTCAGTTTGGTGATGTTTGGATCGAATTTACTCCAAACGAAGAAGGTAAAGGATTCGAGTTCGAAAATGCTATCGTCGGTGGTGTGGTTCCACGTGAATTCATCCCTGCAGTAGAAAAAGGACTTCAAGAATCTATGGCGAACGGTGTTCTTGCTGGTTACCCAATGGTTGACGTGAAAGCGAAGCTTTACGATGGTTCATACCACGATGTCGACTCATCTGAAACTGCCTTCAAGATCGCTGCATCTCTTGCACTTAAAGAAGCTGCTAAGACTGCACAACCAGCTATCCTTGAACCAATGATGCTTGTAACCATCACAGTTCCTGAAGAAAACCTTGGGGATGTTATGGGTCACGTAACTGCTCGTCGTGGACGTGTAGATGGTATGGAAGCACACGGTGCAAGCCAAATCGTTCGTGCTTATGTGCCACTTGCTGAAATGTTCGGTTACGCTACTGTCCTTCGTTCTGCAACTCAAGGACGTGGTACGTTCATGATGGTATTTGACCACTACGAAGATGTACCAAAATCAGTACAAGAAGAAATCATTAAAAAAGCTAAAGGTGAAGCTTAATTTGCCAAAGCTAAAAAACTCTTCCCAAAATGGGAAGAGTTTTTCTTTGTTCAAAAAGTGAGTGCAAGTAAAAAAGCATCCCTACTATCGATCAAGACTTTGTGAAAAACTTTAATAAAAGAGGTGGTGATCTATGATAAATCTTGCTTTTCGTTGGGAAATAGTTGCTTTTTAATGCAATAAAGTATATAATAGAGACTGTTAAAAGATGTTTGGCGCTGTGTCAAGTTACTCTTTTCACAAAAAAATTTTTTGATTTTCATAAGGAGGAAATCACGAATGGTAGTTAAAGTTGGTATTAACGGTTTCGGTCGTATCGGACGTCTTGCTTTCCGTCGTATCCAAAACGTAGAAGGTGTTGAAGTTACTCGCATCAACGACCTTACAGATCCAGTTATGCTTGCACACTTGTTGAAATACGATACAACTCAAGGTCGTTTCGACGGTACTGTGGAAGTTAAAGAAGGTGGATTCGAAGTTAACGGTAAATTCGTTAAAGTTTCTGCTGAACGCGATCCAGAACAAATCGACTGGGCTAACGACGGTGTAGAAATCGTTCTTGAAGCAACTGGTTTCTTTGCTACTAAAGCAGCTGCTGAAAAACACTTGCATGCTGGTGGTGCTAAGAAAGTTGTTATCACTGCTCCTGGTGGATCAGATGTTAAAACAGTCGTATTTAACACTAACCACGATATTCTTGATGGTACTGAAACAGTTATCTCAGGTGCTTCATGTACTACAAACTGCTTGGCTCCAATGGCTAAAGCTCTTCAAGATAACTTCGGTGTTGTTGAAGGATTGATGACTACTATCCACGCTTACACTGGTGACCAAATGATCCTTGACGGTCCACACCGTAAAGGTGACCTTCGTCGTGCACGCGCTGGTGCTGCTAACATCGTTCCTAACTCAACTGGTGCTGCTAAAGCAATCGGTTTGGTTATCCCTGAATTGAACGGTAAATTGGACGGAGCTGCACAACGCGTTCCTGTTCCAACTGGATCAGTTACTGAATTGGTAGTTGTTCTTGACAAGAACGTTACTGTTGATGAAGTGAATGCAGCTATGAAAGCAGCTTCAAACGAATCATACGGTTACACTGAAGATCCAATCGTATCTTCAGACGTTGTAGGTATGTCTTACGGATCATTGTTTGACGCAACTCAAACTAAAGTTATTGACGTTGACGGTAAACAATTGGTTAAAGTTGTTTCATGGTATGACAACGAAATGTCTTACACTGCACAACTTGTTCGTACTCTTGAATACTTCGCAAAAATTGCTAAATAATTCATGCGTATGAAGAGAGGAGGGATACCTCCTCTTTTTTTGTACTTTTTTTAGGGCTTTCTCATCATATTATAGGAATTGCCAGAATAGATTGACAGTGCTAAATAGATTAGGGTATCCTATTCTTGATTGGAGATTTCTAATACAATGAAATGAAAGCGATTACAGGTCGTGAAGAAAGGAGCCAATAGAAATCGCTCAAGAAAAAGAAAAAAACCATACAAGGAGGTCAAGATGAAAGGTCATCTATTTGAAAAGAAAGAACGATTTAGTATACGAAAATTCAGTGTGGGAGTTTGCTCCGCATTGATTGGGTTAGCATTTTTAGGAACAGGTGCTGTCTCTGCAGATGAGGCGGTTTCTACTAGTGAACAAGCCTTGGAAAGCTCTTCAGCAACGACCGAAGACGTCAATCATCTAGTGAGAGAAGCTAGCGTCTATACTGCAGATGCAGTCTTACCTTCTGCAGAAACGGAAAAACCAGCCGCAGAAGCGCTCACTCCAGAGGCTAGTCCTACAAGTACAGAAGCTAGCTCGACAACTACAGATACTCCAGCTGTTTTAGAGACTGAAAAACCAAAAGCTACTGCTGAAAAAGTGGCTGATTTACCAACCAATGAAGAAAAACAATTAAGACCCAAAGAAGTTAAGTTCGATACCTGGGAAGATCTCTTGAAGTGGGAACCAGGAAAACGAGTGGATGACGATATGAATAGAGCAAGCGTCCCACTTGCGAGTCGTTTTCAAGGGAAACAAATTAATGAACAAGCTAATCCTGAGGCGAAGATCCAAGCACTGTCAAACATGAACTCCAAAGCCAAGGATCATGCGTCTGTCGGAGGGGAAGAGTTTAAGGCCTATGCTTTTGATTACTGGCAATATTTGGACTCCATGGTCTTTTGGGAAGGGCTGGTTCCATCAGCAGATGTGATCGATGCTGCCCACCGAAATGGGGTTCCTATTTATGGAACAATCTTTTATAACTGGTCTAGCAGCATCAAGGATCAAGAACATTTTGCAGAAACCTTGAAAGAAGATAGTGAAGGCTCTAAAACCTTCCCGATCGCCCGTAAATTAGTCGAACTTGCCAAGTACTATGGCTTTGATGGTTACTTTATCAACCAAGAAACGACTGGAAATCTTGTAGAACCATTGGGTCCAAAATTGAGAGATTTTCTTCTTTATACCAAGGAATATGCGAAAAGTCTGAACTATCCGATTAAGTATTCTTGGTATGATGCTATGACTTATGAATATGGCCGTTACCATGAGAATGCGCTGGGAGAATACAACTACAATTTCATGCAGCCAGAAAATGGGGAAAATCCAGTTGATACCTTCTTTGCTAACTTTAACTGGGGCAAATCAGAAGTTGATTATTCCATCAGTACAGCCAAATGGATTAATCGGAATCCTTATGATGTTCTTGCTGGACTCGAGCTCCAAAAAGGAGGCTCTTATAAGACTAATGTAGACTGGAATGCCATTTTAGATGAACATGGCAAGTTGCGTCTATCCCTTGGTCTTTATGCGCCAGATACGATTACAGGTCTAGGAAAGACTGGAGAAGGATACCATACCCATGAAGATCTATTCTGGACAGGTTTCCAAGGAGATCCGACTAAAGGAAAACCAGCAGACCAATCTTGGTACGGTATGTCCAATCTAGTAGTGGACAAAACTCCTATTACAAGTGAAGATTTCAATACTTCCTTCAATACTGGACACGGAAAACACTGGTTTGTGGATGGCAAGATTTCTAAAGAAGGGGAGTGGAACTACCGTTCTGTTTCTGGCTACCTTCCAACCTGGCGTTGGTGGGTAGAGCATAGTGAAGATAGTACACCATTGAAAGGTCGCTATGATTTTGATCAAGCCTACAATGGAGGAAATTCTCTAGCCTTTGAAGGAGATTTAAAAGCCAATAGCAGTCAAAATATCATGCTCTATTCGACCAAGATCCCTGTGACAGAAACGACCAAGTTGAGCGTCTCTCACAAGGGCGGGGTCGGAGCAGCTGCTTGGGTAGCTGTTGCCACCAAAGAAGACTACTCTGAATACGAATGGAAAGAATTGACACCGAGTGCGGATTGGTCTACTCAAACCTTTGATTTGGGAAGTTTGGCTGGCAAGACCATTTATGCTGTGAAGATGTTCTTTGACCATGATACGGATGTCAAAGACTACAAATTTAATCTCGGCCAATTGTCGATTACGTCAAACCAAGAGAAACCAGCGACTCCAGCAGAAGTATCCGTTCGAGCAAAACGTCTACAAAATGCGCAAGAAGCAGAAGCAGTCCTCAATTTTAAAGGGGTAGCAGATGCGGATTATTATGAAGTCTATGAAAAAGATGGCGACAACTGGCGTCTTTTAACAGGGTCTTCTGCGACAACCGTCTATCTACCAAAAATTAGCCGTTCAGCAATTGCTGAAGGAACGACTCAGGACCTCAAGGTTGTGGCAGTGGGGAAGAACGGCCAACGTTCAGATGCAGGGACTGTGGCCTTTGATTGGGGCATGACCGTGTCAGATACCAGTCTTCCAAAAGCTCTAGCACCAAACGTGGTCATCGGAGCCAAAGTGATCGGTTCGAGCTTTCCAGATGCAGATGGTAGTGAAGGCATTGAAGGCATGTTAAATGGGACCATTACCAGTCTTTCAGATAAATGGTCTTCTGCTCAATTGAGTGGAACCGTCGATATCCGCTTAACACAACCTCGGACCATTGTTCGTTGGGTCATGGACCATGCCGGTGCTGGTGGGGAATCAGTCGATGATGGCAAGATGAATACCCGTGACTTCGACCTTTACTACAAGGATGAAGCGGGTGAATGGAAGCTCGCTAAGGAAGTTCGTGGCAATAAAGCCCATGTGTCTGACATTACACTTGATCATCCGATCAAGGCTCAAGACTGGCGTCTCCATGTCATTACAGCAGATAACGGCACCCCATGGCAAGCCATCCGGATATACAACTGGAAGATGTATGAAAGTCTAGATACTGAGACGGTCAACATTCCGATGAAAAATGCCGCAGCGCAAAACCTAGGTAATCATTTTGTCCAAGTCGGTTTCAAAGATGTCCCAGCTCATACTACTCTGACTCTTTATGCCGATAAAGAAGCCACTAGTCCAATTGCGACCATGACAGCCGATCAAGCTGGAAATCTCATCTTTAAACCGCTCGCTTTTGAATCAACCCCGTCTCTTCTTTACTATCGCGCACAAGTTCCTGGTAAAGATATCAGTAATGTTTTGGCGATCGAAGTTCCAAAGAATGATAAAGAGATTGCGGGACTTCAATTTGAAGATGGATTGACCAAGAAGGTCTACCGGGAAGGCGATGCCCTTTCCTTGAAAGGGGCGACTCTCCGCGTTCATTATAAAGATGGCCAAGCAGATCAACTGGTCAACCTCACCAACTCAGGTATAGAGATTCATGGATTTGACAGTAGCAAGCTCGGAGAACAACACCTAGAAGTTTCTTACCTTGGTCAGAAATTGGATAAGACCCTCACTGTTTTTGTGGTCAGTGCAGAGGAAGCAGGTGAAAAAGCAGTTGCTGGTCTAGAATTGACTGACAAACCAAAAGTGGAATATATTGTCGGAGAAGCATTGGAGAAAGAAGGCGGACGCTTTACAGTCGTCTTTGAAGATGAAACGACTGAAACGCACGCCTTGACAGATGAAGGGGTGGAAGTGACTGGCTTTGATACGACCAAGGAAGGTCGTCAAACTATCACTGTCCATTACAAAGGAGCTAGTACAAGTTTTGATGTCCTCGTGAATCCAAAACCAGCTCTCAACGATGAATACCTCAAGCAAAAATTGGCTGAAGCTGAAGCTGCAAAAGCCAAAGTAGACTTTACTTTTGCCAGTCCTGAAGTCAAAGAAGCCTTGCTAGCTGGAATGGCTGCTTCTGAAAAAGTCTTGAAAGAGCATGACACCAGCACACAAGATCAAGTCAATGAGCAGTTGAACCAATTGACCGCTCTCTTGAAAGCCTTGGATGGTCAAGCCAATCTAGTCAAAGAAAAAGAAGCTCTCTCTGCCCTAACAACAGAAGCGACCGCTCTATTAGCAAGCAAGCCAAATCACCCTTCTGGTGAGGCTTTGCAGGCACTGATTGAGAAAAATAAAGAGCTCCTAGCTTCTTCAGAGCTCACTCCTGAAGCGCTCGCAACCGCAAAGACAGGTCTAGAGACCTTGATTGCGCTCCTGAAAGAAGACAAGCCAGCGGTCTTTGTAGATCCTGCGACTGGAGTCGAAGTTCAATTCTCCAACTTAGAGCCAACCGTTGTCAAAGGACTAAAAGTCGCAAAAGTTGAAGCCAACCAGGCAGAAAAAGAAGAGCTGAAGGGACGAGAAGGAATCGTCTTTGATATTGAAGGCGTGGATGCAAGCGGTCAGGATATCGATACCCACCATCCATCCCTTGTGAAAATCCCTGTGGATAAGGATAAAGAAGTTGAGCAAGTCCTCTTCTTCCCAGAAGGTAAAGCTCCTCAATCCTTGGCCTTTGAGAGAGTTGGAGATGTGGTCATCTTTACAGCTCCTCACTTTACCCACTATGCGATTGTCTACAAGCCAGCAAAAACGGAAGGACCAGATCAACCGATCCAACCAGAAGAACCGGCTAAACCTGATCAGCCTGTTCAACCAGATCAACCTGTCCAACCAGCTGCCCCAGTGACTCCAGATCCATCTAATCCATTGAAGCCTACAGAGTCTTCTCAAGTGGATCAGTTGACCCCAACGACTTCTACTCAACCGGATCATCAAGAGGAAGAGCACAAGGATATGGTCGATCAAGAGATCCATCAGTTGTTAAGTACCCACCAAGGAACGAACTCACAGCCAACGGTTCAGCAAGAAACAAAAGATGCAAGCAAAGAAAGTCAATCGGAACACTTGCCAAATACGGCAAGCCTAGAAGCTTCCTTTGCAGCTGAAGCTGTTCTTCTAGCAGCCTTAGGCGGCTTCCTCTTGGCTGGTAAGAAGAAAGAAGAGTAAGTCTTTTACAGGATTCTTTTGTTCACTAAAAAAGTCACTCTCAAAAAACCTCTCTGGTGAAAACCAGAGAGGTTTGATCTTGTATCTAGAAGTGTTGTTCGGATCCTGTGAATTAGAGGGGAAAAGCATTGGATTTTTCTACCTCTTTTACAGCTTTTGTGATATAATTATCATGTATTAAAAAAAGAAGGAGTCATATCTAATGGCAAAATTGACTGTTAAAGACGTTGACTTGAAAGGGAAAAAAGTTCTCGTTCGTGTTGACTTCAACGTTCCTGTAAAAGATGGCGTGATCACTAACGATAACCGTATCACTGCAGCTCTTCCAACTATCAAGTACATCCTTGAACAAGGTGGACGTGCAATCCTCTTCTCTCACCTTGGACGTGTAAAAGAAGAAGCAGATAAAGAAGGTAAATCACTTGCTCCTGTAGCTGCTGACTTGGCTGCTAAATTGGGTCAAGAAGTGAAATTTATCCCAGGTGTTACACGTGGTGCTGAATTGGAAGCAGCTGTTAACGCTCTTGAAGATGGACAAGTTCTCTTGGTTGAAAACACTCGTTTCGAAGATGTTGATGGCAAGAAAGAATCTAAAAACGATCCTGAACTTGGTAAATACTGGGCATCACTTGGAGATGGTATCTTCGTAAACGATGCATTCGGTACTGCTCACCGTGCACACGCATCTAACGTTGGTATTTCTGCAAACGTTGAAAAAGCTGTTGCTGGTTTCCTTCTTGAAAACGAAATTGCTTACATCAAAGAAGCAGTTGAAGCTCCAGAACGTCCATTTGTAGCCATCCTTGGTGGTTCAAAAGTTTCAGATAAGATCGGTGTTATCGAAAACTTGCTTGAAAAAGCTGATAAAGTTCTTATCGGTGGTGGGATGACTTACACATTCTACAAAGCACAAGGTATCGAAATCGGTAACTCACTTGTTGAAGAAGACAAATTGGATGTGGCGAAAGCTCTTCTTGAAAAATCAAACGGCAAATTGATCTTGCCAGTTGATTCAAAAGAAGCGAACGCATTTGCTGACTACACTGAAGTGAAAGACACTGAAGGTGAAGCAGTAGACCCAGGTTTCCTTGGCCTTGACATCGGTCCTAAATCAATCGCTAAATTCGATAAAGAATTGACTGGTGCGAAAACTGTTGTATGGAACGGACCTATGGGTGTATTTGAAAATCCTGACTTCCAAGCTGGTACAATCGGTGTGATGGACGCTATCGTGAAACAACCAGGCGTTAAATCAATCATCGGTGGTGGTGACTCAGCTGCTGCTGCGATCAACCTTGGCCGTGCAGACAAATTCTCATGGATCTCTACTGGTGGTGGTGCTTCTATGGAACTCCTTGAAGGTAAAGAACTTCCAGGATTGGCTGCTCTTACAGACAAATAATCTAAATAGAATGAAAGAGGCTGGGACAAAAGTCCTAGCCTCTCAATTATTTTTGGATTGTCGAGCAAGACGCGGTGGTTGAGTGGGCTCTACTACGCTGATTTCATCAGCTTTTACAGCCTTACTCAACTGTGCGGAGGTGGGACGACGAAATCAAATTCTAATGAATTACCGATTTCTGTCCCACTCTCTTTTTTCTTTCTATTGATATCTGTTCTCTCCTTTCGGAAAATATGGTAGAATAATAGAAATAGAAAGATAGGTGACCATGGATTACTTTAAACGACACAAATTTGATTGGTCCAAATTCCGTTTGGGAATGAGAACCTTTAAAACAGGGATTGCCGTTTTTATTGTGCTACTTATTTTTGGAATATTTGGCTGGCGCGGCCTTCAGATCGGGACTTTGACAGCTGTTTTTAGTTTGAGAGAAGACTTTGATAAGAGTGTCCACTTCGGGGCTTCGCGTGTCATGGGCAACAGTATCGGAGGTTTTTATGCCGTTTTGTTCTTCCTTTTAAAAACGATCTTTCATGGGGCGTATTGGGTGACTCTGATTTTTGTACCCATTGCGACCATGTTAACCATTATGACAAATGTCGCCATGAATAATAAAGCAGGAATTATCGGAGGAGTTTCGGCAATGCTGATCATTACCCTTTCGATTCCTAACGGAGAAACCTTCTTGTATGTTTTTGCCCGAATATTTGAGACCTTTATTGGCGTTTTTGTTGCGATTTTGGTCAATTCGGATGTCGATCGCATTCGCGATTTTCTCAAGGAACACAAAAAACCTATGTAAGATTATGTAACATTTAATCTTGACATAGATTTTTTTTTCGATATAATAGAATAGAAAGAGGAATGGTATGAAGGAAAAGGAATTACGACGCTCGCTGGCAGTCTTTCCGATTGGCAGTGTTATGAAGCTGACCGACTTGACAGCTCGTCAGATTCGTTATTATGAAGATCAGGGATTGATTTCTCCTGATCGGACAGAAGGCAATCGCCGCATGTATTCGTTGGACGATATGGACCGCCTGCTTGAGATCAAAGATTATATCTCAGACGGCTTCAATATTGCGGATATTAAGAAGAAATATGCGGAAAAAGAGCAAGAGAAAACCAAGGTTGTCAGTCAAGAAGAGATCCGTAAGGCTCTTCATCGTGACATTCTTCAGCAAAGTCGCTTCACATCTTCCCCATCGCCATATGGTCAATTTCGTTGATCATTTCATAAACTTGTAATCTATTTTAAGGAGACAAAAATGTCAATTACTGCTGCAGATATTCGCCGTGAAGTAAAAGAAAAAAATGTTACTTTTATTCGCTTGATGTTCTCTGATATTTTGGGAACTATGAAGAACGTCGAAATTCCAGCTACCGATGAGCAACTGGACAAGGTTCTTTCAAACAAAGCCATGTTTGATGGTTCTTCTATCGAAGGATTTGTCCGTATCAACGAGTCAGATATGTATCTTTACCCAGATTTGGATACATGGACAGTCTTCCCTTGGGGAGATGAAAATGGGAGCGTAGCTGGCTTGATCTGTGATGTCTATACGACAGAAGGGAAACCATTTGCAGGAGACCCACGTGGCAACTTGAAACGGGCCCTTCGTCATATGGAAGAACTTGGATTCAAATCCTTTAACCTTGGACCAGAACCAGAATTCTTCCTCTTCAAGTTGGACGAAAATGGAGATCCAACTCTTGAAGTAAACGACAAAGGTGGCTATTTTGACTTGGCTCCAACAGATCTCGCAGATAACACTCGTCGTGAAATCGTAAATGTCTTGACCAAGATGGGCTTTGAAGTAGAAGCCAGCCACCACGAAGTAGCCGTTGGTCAGCATGAAATCGACTTTAAGTATGACGAAGTGCTTCGCGCTTGTGACAAGATCCAAATCTTTAAACTTGTCGTGAAAACCATTGCTCGTAAACACGGCTTGTATGCAACCTTTATGGCCAAACCAAAATTTGGAATTGCCGGATCAGGTATGCACTGTAATATGTCTCTCTTTGACCAAGATGGCAACAATGCCTTCTTTGATCCAGAAGATCCACGTGGAATGCAATTGTCAGAAACTGCTTATCACTTCTTGGGTGGTTTGATCAAGCATGCCTACAACTTTACAGCCGTGACCAACCCAACCGTCAACTCTTATAAACGTTTGGTTCCTGGATATGAAGCACCTGTTTATATCGCTTGGGCAGGACGCAACCGTTCCCCATTGGTACGTGTGCCAGCATCACGTGGTATGGGAACTCGTTTGGAATTGCGCTCCGTAGACCCAATGGCTAATCCTTATGTAGCCTTGGCAGTCTTGCTTGAAGTCGGCCTTCATGGTATTGAAAATAAAATCGAAGCACCTGCTCCGATCGAAGAAAATATCTATGTGATGACACCGGAAGAACGTAGAGCCGCTGGAATCACAGATCTCCCTTCTACCCTTCACAATGCCTTGAAAGCCTTGACAGAAGACGAAGTGGTGAAAGCTGCCTTGGGTGAACATATTTACACCAGCTTCCTTGAAGCCAAACGAATCGAATGGGCAAGTTATGCGACCTTCGTATCTCAATGGGAAGTAGACAACTATTTAGATCTTTATTAAGAAATAAGAGCAAAGAGGCTGGGACAAAAGTCCTAGCCTCTCAATTATTTTTGGATTGTCGAGCAAGACGCAGTGGTTGAGTGGGCTCTACTACGCTGATTTCATCAGCTTTTACAGCCCTACTCAACTGTGCGGAGGTGGGACGACGAAATCGAATTCTAACGAATTACCGATTTCTGTCCCACTCTCTTTTTAATCCTCAAAAAGACACCATAAAACCAGTTGAAACAGTGGTCTCAACTGGTTGTTTTTTAATTTTCGTCATCTGGCGTGAGAATCATTGGAATAATGATAGGTTCACGTTCTGTGCTCTCGTATAAGAATGGGCGAAGGGCATTAACAATCGCACCATTGACGGTTTGGATATTGGCATCTTTGTTCTTCAAGGCGATACGAATAGCATTGAAGAGGATGCGTTGGCTTTCACGGATCAGATCTCCTGATTCACGCATGTAGATAAAACCACGGCTCAAGATGTCTGGTCCAGCTAGGATCATCTTCAATTTGAAGTCAACAGTCGCAACAGCAAGCACGACACCATCTTCGGAAAGATCTCTCCGGTCACGAAGGACAGCAGCCCCAATTTCACCGATACGATTTCCATCGACATAGATGTCTTGAGCATTGAAGCTTCCTGCGACACGAGCAGAGTTGGCTGTCAGAGCGAGGACATCACCATTACTCATGATGAAGATATTGTCTTTTTCCACTCCGCAATCACGCGCAAGTCCTGCGTGGATCTTCTGCATCCGGTATTCACCATGGACAGGCATGAAGTATTTTGGTTTGATCAAGCGGAGCATAAGTTTTTGTTCTTGTTGCCCCCCGTGTCCAGAAGTATGGATGTTGTTGATCTTCCCGTGAATGACGTCGACACCCGCTTCAGAAATCGTATTGATCAATTTATTCACACTGGTTGTATTACCAGGAATCGGACTAGAAGAGAAGATCACAGTATCTCCTGGTTGGAGTTGCACTTGGCGGTGCGTTCCGTTGGCAATCCGAGAGAGGGCTGCCATTGGCTCTCCTTGGCTTCCTGTACACATGATCAGGATTTCATTAGCCGCATAGTCTTTGATCTCATTTGGCTCGATAATGGTTCCAGCAGGGACCTTGATATAGCCAAGCTCGATTCCATTGACGATGGCTTTTTCCATCGAGCGTCCAAAGACGACGATCTTACGACCTGTCTTAACTGCTGCCTCAGCAGCTTGTTGGAGACGGAAGATATTCGAAGCAAAGGAAGCAAAGATGATGCGTCCATGGATCCCTTCGATGATCTTCATGATGGATTGGCCAACTACTTTTTCAGAGTTGGTAAAGGTTGGGACTTCCGCGTTGGTTGAGTCTGAGAGCAGGCAGAGAACGCCTTCTTCCCCAAGAGCCGCCATACGATGGAGGTCAGCCGGTTCCCCAACAGGTGTGAAGTCGAATTTGAAGTCTCCGGTACAAACAATCTTTCCTTGAGGGGTGTGAATCACAATCCCTAAAGGTTCTGGAATCGAGTGAGTCGTACGGAAGAAGGTTGCTTTAAGATTTTTAAATTGAAGTTCAGTGTTTTGGTTGATTTCGTAGAGTTTGGCATCACGAAGAAGGCCGTGCTCTTCTAATTTTCCACGGATCAAGGCAAGCGCCAAAGGTCCAGCGTAGATAGGGACATTGGCTTGTTTCAAAAGGAAAGGAATCCCACCGATGTGGTCTTCGTGTCCGTGGGTAATGAGGACCGCTTTGACGCGATCGATGTTGTCTACGATATAAGAGTAATCCGGAATGACATAGTCGATTCCAAGGAGGTCATCTTCTGGAAATTTGATCCCGGCATCGACAATGATGATTTCATCTTGGTATTCGATCCCGTAGGTATTTTTTCCGATTTCTCCTAGTCCACCAATGGCAAATACACCAACTTCTTCAGGTTTTAAGGTATAAGCCATGGATTAGTACTCCGTTAGTTCAAAGGCACCTGACTCTTTCTCGTAAGCAAGGTGTTGCTCAGAAAGTGGTGTGATAAATTCAATGTTGAAATCTGTGTTTGCTTCAACCAATTGACGTGCTTGGATGCGTCCTTCGCGTTCATTTGGTGCATCAATATCGAGATAAAGTGCATGCGTGGTTTCACGACGAGGGTTGCGGTCTTTTGTTTCCTGATAAAAAACTTTGTAAATCATGAAGTAATTTTCCTTTCATTATTTCGGTCCATTTGTTAGCTGCGAAGGAGTGCAATCACTAGAGTTTCCTACTCGCAACTAGTGGACCTGATTCGATACAATTAATTATCATTATACCATAAATAGGCTCTAAGGAAAAGATGCAAGCGAACTGTTGGTAGACGGAAGTTTTATAGAGGGAATGGTATGTAAGGAAGCAAGCAGACGAATTCAACACGTCAAAGAAATAGGAAAACATCTTTTCGTGTTCGGTTTTGAAGAAAGTTATGGATATCTTGTAAAATTATTTATACGTTATAAAGATACCAATGGAGTCGTTTCTAAAATCAGACATCCAACTTCAAATGTATTGAAATCTATTTTAGAAGATGGATCTGGGATTGTCGTTCGCTCAAGTGGAACAGAAGCAAAAATCAAGTTCTATATCAGTGCAAAATCTGATAGCAAAGCTACTGTAAAAGAAAAAGTAGCGGTGTTACAAGCCGACTTATAAAAATTACAATAATCAATGAAGCTTGCACTCTCACGATGGTGGGAATGCTTTTTTGATATTTTGAAGGAATCTTGTGAATTAGAATGTATTATGATATAATACGTACACATTACAAACGGTAATAAATACACTAGCTTTAAAGATAAGAGGGGAACATGATGAAGAGAGAAACAAAACGCTTTTTATTAGGTAGTGTTGCACTGTTATCGCTAGTTGCGGCAGGGTGCTCTAATACGAAACCAGATACTGAAACAACACAAGTGACAACTGCTGAAGCTTCAACAGAAGAGACTACTCAAGTGACGGCGCAAGCGACAGTACAAGATGTCAGTAAATATAAAACAGACGGTACTCAGCCATCTGAAACCTTTAACTGGGAAGCAACGGTAGCCCCACTAAAGAATTCTGAAAAAGAATACATTGATACTAATGGAAATAGAGTAAAAGAAAAATCGTACACTCTAGCGAATGCAGTATTGACGCTACAAGATACGAAGAGTAAAATCACTGAGCCAAAAGTTCTTGAAGCATTGAAATTACTAGATGCTGTATTTATAGACCAGGGAAATATTGGAGAGGTCTTAAAGGCTGCAGGAGTATCGAGTCAAAAGGAACTTTATACGAAGATTTGGAATGATTTTATGATATCGTTCCTCACATCAGCTAGACCAGAATTTACTAATGATGCTACGTATGAATATGCGGGTATCACATATGCAATTAAGGACTATGGCCCAATGAAGCTAAAAGTTGATGTGAATTCGCTGGGACAGGCTGGTGCTTATACCTTAGAAAGTTATGGTGTAGAGGGAGATACGGTGTACATCAAGTATAGAGCGCCAATTAAGGATGAAGGAGTAGAGAATCTATTAATCAAGCATCAAACGAATAATCAAGCCTTCTTTGATGCCCTCAAGGAATTGTCTGCAAAAATTGTGAAAACAGATTATAGTAAAAATTTATTATTGAGATTTTTATATAGTTTAGGATCTTTGGAGTTTAAAGGAGATGGTTCCTTTGGCACAAAGGGGGATAAAGATTATTTAGACTCAAGCTCATATATTGTAGCGATTAAAGTAGATGATAATGGGAACAAGAGCATAGATATGGATAATTTAGTAGCTTTATTACAAATCCATGCTGATAATGCATACGAGGCCAATAAATCCCGATTCAAGTCAACACGTTAACAATTTCATGTTAGCCAGCTACCCAATTGGGGGCTGGTTTTATTGTTATCGGCGAAGGGGGTACAAAAAATATTTTGAAGTCCAAAGGATTGTGGTATAATAATTGCAAGTAATCGTGAAATAATTCTCTATAAGAGTGGAGAGGAGCATTTATGAATAAAGAAACAAAACGATTTTTAGTGGGGAGTGTGGTAATTCTATCATTGGTAGTGGCAGGATGTTCACAGTCTAAAACAACACCAGAATCAGCAAAGGAAACAACCGAAGCGAAAACGACGAAACAAGCAGTAGTCGAATATACAACAGATAGTAAAAATCCAGCAGCATCTTTTGACTGGAATGCAAAAGTCGCACCAATGACGAAATACGAACAAACTTTTGTCGAAACAAATGGTGGTAAAACAGTTACGAAGAAATTGGATGGTGTGCAAAAAGCAGTAGATGCCTTGAATGAAAAGAAAAAGAGCATCACTGACAAAAAAGTTAAAGAAGCTTTAAAACTTGTAGATGCAGTTTTTGTAAATCAAGAAAACTTTGATGTGTTACTAAAAGCAACAGGGACATCAAGCCAAGAAGAATTCTTCACACGTATTTGGAATGATTACATGGTGAACTTCTTGAAGGAAGCACGCCCAACATATACAAATGACGGGGAAGTGGAGTATCAAGGAGTGAAGTATCCAATTAAAGTATACGGTCCAATGTACTTAAAGGTAAATACGAATGCCTTAGGAAGAGCTGCGGCCTATACGCTTGAAGATTATAAAGTGGAAGGTGATACAGTATACTTGAAATTAAAAGCACCACGTGTTGACACTTACCAATATGAAGTACAAGCAAGCTATCAAACAAATAATAAAGCGTTCTTTGAGGGGATGCTTCAAGATGCACAAAAAGTCGGACAAACAGACTTTACAAAAGCGCTCCTGTATAAATTTATTTACCGATTAGCAGCCGTTGGATTTAGAGGAGATGGCTATGTCAACTTAGAAGGAATGGATTATTACGATAAAAACAATCACTATTTAGCGATTAAGGTAGACGATAAAGGTAATGCAACCATTGATGATAAGAACTTGGTGAACCTTCTACAAATTGATTTGAAGCCAGCAAATGAAGCTAATAAAGCAAAATTTGAATAAGAAAAATGATCATAAAGCTCCTACAATAGTGGGGGCTTTTTTATGCTTGGAAGAAATGTTGTAAAAGGGGAAACAATATGTTACAATGAAATTATATTCTACTTTGTGATGAAGTACACAAGTTATAAAGAAAAAGAGGAGAAGTTTATGAAGAAAGAAATAAAACGCTTTTTATTAGGAGGTACTGCGCTATTATCACTATTAGTAGCAGGTTGCTCAAAAACAAAAACAGATAATGAAACGAGTCAAGTAAAGACAACTAAATCTTCAACAAAAAAGAAAACACCATCCATTAGCGAGTATAAAACTGACAGCAAAAATCCAGGTGCTGCATTCGACTGGAACTTAGTAGGAGCAGGGTTAAAAGACTATAAACGAGAATTTTATGACATAGAAGGAAAGAGAGTTATTAAGTTGACTGCGTCAGTATTAGACGCAGTTGGGAATCTGCAAAAAACAAAGAGTGAGATTACAGATAGCAAAGTCCTTGCTGCGTTAAAATTATTAGATGCTGTATATGTAGACCAATCAAATATTGGAGATTTACTCCAAGCTGCGGGAGTATCCAATCAGAAGGAACTCTATGAAAAAATTTGGAACGAGTATATGATTGAAGATATTACTAAAAATCATCCAACATTCAATAACGATGCGACCGCCGAATTAGATGGTGTCACTTATCCAATTAAGGTTTACGGACCAATGAAGCTAAAAATTTATACGAACTCACTGGCTCAAGCAGGTGCATATGAATTACTCAATTATAAAGTTGAAGGCGATATGGTGTACTTGAAGTATAATGCTCCTAGCATGGAAGGAGATACACAAGTTCATTATTCAAAAGAACAAAAGAATAATCAGGCTTTCCTTAATAAAATTAAGGAAGAAACAGAAAAATCATCTGGACAAGATTATAATAAGAACCTGATTATGAGAACTATTTTCACTTTAGCAACTGTACAATTTAAAGGGGATGGATCGTTTGGCGTCGAAGGAAGTGGAGAATTTTACGTTAGTGGCCCTTATTATCTAGCTGTTAAAGTTGATGAAAATGGAAAAACAAGTATTGATCTTACCAATTTACTTGCTCTCATTCAAATTCACTCTAAGTCAGCCACTGAGGCGAATGAAGTAAAATTTCAAAAAAATCAATAATCGAAAAACCGGTACCCTCATTTAGGACCGGTTTTATTGGATATATCCTTACCAGGATTATTTCAAAATAATTTGTTTATTTGGGGCACAATGATTGCATGTAATCGTAAAAAATCTCTCTATGTTCTGAAATTCCTATTCTTGTTTCATCTTGCCCTGATTCGGTACAATTAGTAGTCATTTACAAGTAAAGTTGGAAGCGGATCTGATGGCAGAAGGGAGGGCTTTTATAGAAGGAATAGGGAGAGAAACCTTCCTCTACCGTTTAGTGCCTAATTGTAGTATAATATGAAGCAGACAATGAGGAGAAAAGATGAAATTATTAGCATTTGATACCTCGAGTAAGGCTCTTTCTGTAGCGATTTTAGAAGATGAGACTCTACTTGCAGAAACAACATTAACCATTAAAAAGAATCATAGTATTACCTTGATGCCGGTCATCGATTTTTTGATGCAACAGATCGACTTGACACCCAAGGACTTGGACCGCATCGTGGTGGCAGAAGGTCCTGGGAGTTACACTGGGCTGCGCATTGCAGTCGCAACCGCAAAGACCTTGGCTCATACTTTAGGGATTGAATTGGTCGGGGTTTCGAGCCTCTTAGCCTTAGTGCCAGATGATCTAGAAGGTTTGGTAGTTCCTGTCATGGATGCCCGTCGAAACAACGTTTATGCAGGTTTTTACCAAGATGATCAGCTGGTCGCACCAGAAGGGCATTTTCCATTTGAGGAAGTCCTAGAGCGTGCAGCGACGGGTGAGCAGGTCACCTTTGTCGGAGAAGTTACGGCCTTTAAGGAGCAGATTGCCTCTAGCCTGCCAAGGGCTACTTACTATGAAACCTTGCCAGATGCAGTGAAAATCGGACGTCTCGGTCTCAAACAAGCGCCTGCTAGCCTCCATGATTTTGTCCCTCATTATCTCAAACGGGTCGAAGCAGAGGAAAATTGGCTCAAAGACCACACGGAAACAACGACCACTTACATCAAGCGCCTATGATGAAAGGAACAATCAGGAAAGGGAGCATCCAGGATGCGGCTGCTATTCTCGCTGTGATGGAAGATGTCTATGAAGCTAGCCCCTGGAAGTTGGAGCAGATTGAAGCTGATTTAGAGCAGGAATCGATTTTCTATTTCCTAGCTGTGGATGAAGAACAAGTCCTTGGGTTTGTCGCCATTCAAGAGACTCTCTATGAAGCAGAGGTCCTACAGATTGCGGTCAAGCGCGCCTTCCAAGGCCAAGGCCTAGCTCAGAAGTTACTCGCGCAGTTGCCGGACCAAAAAGAGATTTTCTTAGAAGTGCGCATGTCCAATCAACCGGCCCAAGGCCTATACAAAAAAATGCATTTTGAAGAAATTGCACGGAGGAAAAACTACTATCACGATCCCATAGAGGATGCTGTGATCATGAAGAGGAACCCGAATGAAAGATAGATATATTTTGGCTTTTGAGACATCTTGCGATGAGACCAGTGTGGCTGTCTTGAAAAATGACGACCAACTCTTGTCCAATGTCATTGCCAGTCAAATTGAAAGTCACAAGCGTTTTGGTGGGGTGGTACCTGAGGTAGCCTCTCGTCACCATGTGGAAGTCATCACCGCTTGTATCGAAGAAGCCTTAGAAGAAGCAGGGATCACAGAAGCTGATGTCACAGCTGTGGCTGTCACCTACGGTCCAGGACTGGTTGGGGCTCTTTTAGTCGGCCTAGCAGCAGCCAAGGCCTTTGCCTGGGCGCACGGCCTCCCTTTAATTCCTGTCAACCATATGGCAGGGCACTTGATGGCTGCTCAAAGCATCGAGCCCTTAGAGTTTCCGCTTTTGGCCTTGTTGGTGAGTGGAGGACATACCGAGCTAGTCTACGTCAGTGAAGCTGGTGATTATAAGATCGTTGGAGAGACCCGTGATGACGCTGTCGGAGAGGCTTATGACAAGGTCGGGCGCGTCATGGGCTTGACCTATCCAGCAGGACGTGAAATTGATCAGCTGGCCCACCAAGGATCTGATATCTACGATTTCCCTCGAGCCATGATCAAGGAAGACAATCTGGAATTCTCTTTTTCAGGACTCAAATCGGCCTTTATCAATCTGCACCATAATGCCGAGCAAAAAGGAGAAAGCCTCTCCAATGCAGACCTGTCAGCGAGTTTTCAGGCAGCCGTACTAGACATTCTCATGGCCAAGACCAAAAAGGCTTTGGAGAAATATCCAGTCAAGACTCTAGTCGCCGCTGGTGGGGTCGCAGCCAACCAAGGCCTTCGTGAACGCTTGGCTTCTGACATCACCGATGTTAAGGTCATCATTCCGCCACTGCGCCTCTGCGGGGACAATGCAGGGATGATCGCCTATGCCAGCGTCAGCGAATGGAACAAAGAAAACTTCGCAGGCTGGGACCTCAATGCCAAACCAAGCCTAGCCTTTGAAGGAATTGAGTAAGAAAAAGGAGCCAATTGGATGAGCGATTCCAATGGCTTTTTTGCTAGATCTCACCAACTAGTAGCGGATTTGCGAGTCGAAAGAAAATTCGGTATGATAGAAGGAATGAAAGATTGAGGAGGGCATGGATTATAAAGCTTTCTCTCTCATCGGTCCTTTTTCAACCTTTTTTCTTGTGTTATAATAGAGGTCAATGATTCAGAAAGGAGTGAGAGAGTGGAAAAAGATTTTTGGCAGGTTGTGAGGGACGCGCTACCGACGGCTTTGGGCTATATCAGTATTGGCCTAGCTTGCGGTGTGGTGGCGTCTCCCTATCTTTCTCCTTTGGAGATGGCCTTGATGAGTGTATTGGTCTATGCTGGGGCGGCCCAGTTTGCGATGATCTCTCTGATTGCGGCTCATTCTTCGATCTTGAATATGGCCTTGACGGTGTGTTTGATCAATCTTCGTAATATGTTGATGAGTCTGCATACGTCGTCTGACTTTAAGGATGCTAGTCTCTCTCATACCATTGGGATTGGAAGCCTCCTGACCGATGAGAGTTATGGGGTCTACTTGAGCGAGAAGTTAAAGACAGATACCATTACAGTTCCTTGGATGCATGGGAACAATCTAGTAGGCTATGTGGCCTGGATCAGTGCGACGGTTATCGGAACAGCTCTAGGATCTCTCCTACCTGATCCAAAGGCTTTTGGGCTTGATTTTGCTTTGGTGGCTATGTTTATTGGGATTTTTGCAGCCCAGTTTCAAGGAATGCAACTGACAGAAAAGACCAAGACTATGCTCACGGTGCTGTTAGCAGTAGCAGTGAGTTTCTTTCTCTTACTCTTTTTTGTTTCGCAACCGCTAGCTGTGCTAGCTGCGACCTTGATCGGCTGTTTTGTGGGGGTGGTCTGTGATGCGCATGAATAATTATATCTTCATGGCCATTCTGGCTTCAGCCCTCGTTACCTGGATTCCTCGGATCTTGCCCTTCCTATTAGTCAAATACAAGGGACTGCCGGCTCCTGTAACTCGCTTTCTCAAATACCTGCCTATTTCCATTATCTTTGCCTTGGTTTTATCAAGCTTAGTAGATGGGAAAATTGGAAGCCTACCGCAGTTCCACTGGTTGGACCTAGTGGTGACCATTCCCAGTCTCTTTGTAGCCTTTCGTTACAAAAACCTTATGGGAACCGTCTTGTTTGGAATTGTCTTGATCGCCCTATTACGATTGGTGTTTTAAATGTAAAAATATGTTACAAAAAAATTACAATTGTTACAAAAAAAACTTGATTTTTGTAACAATTGGAGTATAATGGGGGTCAGAAAGATAAAGAGGTGATCTTATGAAAAAATCAATCTTCCGTTGGAGTGCCGCTGTTCTGGTGGCTGCGTCACTTGGTCTAGCTCTCGGTGGTTGTGGTGCAAAGGATAAAAAGACAGCTACCTCATCCGCAAAAGCATCTACCAGTAAGGTAGAGAAAAAAGCCAAGAGCAATAGCAAAAAGAGTGCAGCATCTTCCTCTCAAGCAAACGATACAGCTAGCTCTTCGACTCAAGCCAGTAGCGCGACAGCTTCAAAAGACTCTGCTAAGACTGAGAATGCGTCTACTACGACGCAAGCTCCTGTCCCTGCAGAATTGGTGGGAACTTGGGTAGGATCTAGTCCACAAGCGGATGCGATTAAAATGACAGTGGATGCCAATGGAGATGTGACAACAGTGGTTAGCTTCAAAAATGATAGCGAACCAACTCGGACAGCGACCTATACGGCTAGAGCTGTCAAAGCAACTGGAAATATCTACTATTGGGAGTCAGAAGGATTGGATGGAGCGGATGCCTTACTTCCTGGGATCACAGGTCTAGGTGTAGCTAACTTCCGACTAGAGCCAGGTTTTGTCTTAGAAGAAGGTCATTATACCCCAATTGTTTTCACAGCGCCTGTCAATACAGAATTTGACTACACCAAATACAATGATTTCCGTTTTTCATTAACTAAAGAACAATAAAAAGACGAACTCGATGGAAAATCGAGTTCGTTTTTTTAGATAGATTAACGAAGATAGATAACTTTGAACAATAATACAGCTAAGATAGCAGCAAGAATTGGGGCTGCAACTGGTACCCAAGCATACCACCATTTAGAATCCCCTTTGTGTTCTCCCAAGATAGACTTTGGAAGGAAGGCATGGACCAAACGAGGACCAAAGTCACGTGCAGGGTTCAAACCAGGTCCAGTAGGACCTCCAAGTGACGTAACAAGAGCCATAACAAGGAATCCAAGAGCCAAGTGAGCAATTCCTAAACCTGGAGCATGTGCTTGTGATAAAGCCAATTTTGCTGCTGATGTGGTAGCATCAAAGACGCCTCCTTGTTCAGCAGCAGCTTTTTGAGCAAGACCTGCAACTTCTGCACCAAAGAAATGTTTCGTCAAGCCGAGGGCACCAAAGAAAAGGACGAATGATCCGGCAAACTCGTTGATGAAGCCATTAATTGTAGCAGCCTTGCGTGATTCAGGAGTTCCTTTATCCAAACTAGAAATCGTTGAGAATGTTCCTAAGATGTTGTTAGGATTTTCAGTTTGGATGTAGTATGGACGGTGAGTCGCAACGACAACCAATTGTCCAAACATAGCTCCAAGAAGTTGAGCAACGATGTATGGTAAAACATTTGCCCATGGGAAGAGTCCGCTAACTGCAAGTCCAAGAGTGAAGGCTGGGTTAATGTGGTTTCCTGAAACATTACCGAACATCAAGGCTGGAATCATTACTCCCATCCCATATCCGATCGCAATGACAAGCCAACCGCTTTGATGACCTTTAGTTCCTTTTAATTCAACGTTTGCAACTGCACCATTTCCGAGGATAAGCAGCAAAGCCGTTCCAATAAACTCTGAAAAGAGTTTAACACTAAAATCAAAATCCATGATTCTAATAATCTCCTTTATAAATTTTATACCAATCCATTCTATCAAGTAAATACTAACTTGTAAAGAATTTTTAAAAATTTTATTTCAATAGATGAAGAATAAAGTTAGTGAATTTCTATCAGTAATGAGGGCTCCCTGCTACCCAACCGGTGCAGAGGGCGGATGTGATATTAAAACCGCCTGTATGGGCATTGATATCGAGGACTTCTCCTGCAAAGTGGAGTCCAGGAACGAGCTTACTTTCTAGGGTTTTAGGATTGATTTCTTTGAGGCTGACACCACCCTTGGTGACAAAGGACTTGGCTAGAGACATCTTCCCGGTGACGGGGATAGGCAACCCTTTGATCTTTTGAATGAGCTCTTCTGTCTGAGGAGGAGTGAGTTGCTTGGCTTTTTCAGGGAATCCTTGCGCCAAGAAATCCGCTAACCGTTCAGGAAGCAGGGCTTTGAGACTATTTTTAATCGCCTTTTCTCGATGCTCTTCTAGAAAGTCTTTTAACTCTTGAGAAGAAGTAGTCGGAAGGAGGTCCAGAGATAAGATTTCCCCGCCTTTAACAAAGCTGGACATCCGAAGGGCTGCAGGGCCAGAAAGTCCAAAATGGGTAAAGAGCAGGTCGTGTGTGATGATGTGTTTGCCGTAACTGAGGGTCACATCTGTCAGAGAGATCCCTTGGAGGGCCTTGTGTGGAAAATCTGTCAAAAGAGGACTTTCTGCCGCTTCGAGAGCGGTGATGGTGTGTTTGAAGTGGCGGGCAATATCGTGTCCGTAGCCGGTAGAGCCGGTAGAGGGGTAGGATTTGCCTCCTGTTGTAACGATCAGCTTATCGGCTGTCCAAGTGTTTTCAGCTGATTTGACGATGAAAACGTCTTCTGGCTTGGTGACAGAGACCACTTCACAGTTGGTGGCAATGCTAGCACCTAGCTCAAGGATCTTATTTTCTAAGGCTTGAATAATGGTGCGAGATTGATCACTAGCAGGAAAGACCCGGCCATGATCTTCGACTTTTAGCTTGACGCCATTATCGGTGAAAAATTGGATGATATCATGATTATCAAATTGGGAAAACACACTGTAAAGGAAGCGCCCATTTCCAGGGATACCGGCCATCAAATCGTCTAAGGTTCCGTTGTTCGTGACATTACAGCGACCTCCTCCGGTACCAGCAAGTTTCTTACCGAGCCTTTTATTTTTTTCGATCAGTAGCGTAGGTTGGCCATGAGAGGCGCTGGCAATGGTCGCCATCATACCTGCTGGGCCACCACCGATGACAATGGTGTGAAAGTGAGTCATGTAGATCCTTTCTTGGTAACTTAACCGTTTTTGGTTTCATTGTATCATAAAATGGATATCATGAATCAAAATAGTAGCTTCAATTTTTGGTCATTTGTTTAATTTTTTTAGAAAAAAGCTTGCAAATTTTCCGAAAAGGAGTAAACTGATAGGGAATAAGAGGATGTTTACTTCTAAGTAGGCAGAAGCGAGGATACGAATCCTAATTGGAAATGATCCATAAAAAGGGAGATGGAGATGAAATTATATGTACAACTGACGATTATTTTCACGATTTCATTAATTGGTGAAATCATTTCTGATGGGTTGCACTTACCAATTCCTGGAAGTATGATCGGGCTGTTGATCCTATTTTTATTATTGCAGTTTAAGTTACTACGCATGCGCCACGTCAATATGGTAGGAAATTTTTTATTAGCCAACATGACGATTCTGTTTCTTCCCCCTGCTGTCGGTATTATGGATAAGTTTCATGTGATTGCGCCTTATCTGTTTCCAATCATGTTGATTCTACTTGGAGCCTTGGTCATCAATGTGGCTTTAATTGCAATCGTGGTTAGTTTTATAAAAAATCGTTTTGAGGGTGATTATCCAGAAGGGGGACACAAGCGTGGCTAATTTTGCGAGTAATCCTTTATTTGGGATTGTCTTATCTATTTGGGCTTACTTGATTGGAATGTTAATTTTTCGCAGGTATCCCCATCCAATAACAACGCCACTTTTAGTGGCTACAGTAATCGTTATCTTATTCTTAATGATTACAGGAATTTCTTATAAGGATTACTATGTCGGTGGTTCCCTGTTAAATCAGTTGATTGGACCATCAACAGTCGCCTTGGGGATTCCTCTCTATAAAAGTTTCCATTTGATGAAGCATCATGCACGGAGTATTCTGATCGGCTCGACAGTGGCAGTTATTGTGAATACTATTTTTACAGCATTGATCGCGAAAGCATTTGGAATGAAGTACTTTCTAGCCATTTCGCTCTTTCCAAAATCGGTTACGACTGCAATGGCAGTTGGGATTACTGAAAAAATGCAAGGAATTACGACCATCACTCTTGTGGTAGTTGTAGCAACTGGATTATTAACAAGTGTCTTGGGGCCAACGATATTGAAACTGTTAAAAATAAAAGATCCAGTAGCTATTGGTTTAGCCCTTGGAGGAACTGGACATGCAGTAGGAACAGGGACAGCGTTTAAGTATGGTCATGTGGCCGGTGCTATGGCAGGATTGGCAATAGGGATTACAGGAATTTTGTATGTGTTCATTAGTCCAATTGTGGCTTCGATGATTTTATCCTAAAACAATTTATTATTTTTCTGAGAGAGGCTCAAAAAGGCTCTCTTTCATTTTGTAGTGAAAGCTTAAAAATCAATCTAGAGTGAAAGAAGCTTTTCATGATTACTATCCAAAGCTTTTCCAAGCGTCTAAAAAATGGTATAATGAACTGTAAATTTCAGAAGTTGGAAGGAATGTAATTGCTATGATGAATATGCAAAATATGATGAAGCAAGCTCAAAAATTGCAAAAGCAAATGGAGCAAAGCCAAGCGGAATTAGCCGCAACTCAATTTGTAGGGAAATCTGCTCAAGACTTGGTTGTTGCAACTCTTACAGGTGATAAGAAGGTTGTTTCCATCGATTTCAACGCCGCAGTGGTCGACCCAGAAGATACAGAAACTCTTTCTGATATGACGGTTCAAGCCATCAATGCTGCCATTGAAGAAATTGATGCGGCAACCAAGAAAAAACTCGGTGCTTTCGCAGGGAAATTACCATTTTAAGCAAAGGAAGTTTTCATTAACTCAAAAGAGGCTGGGACAAAAGTCCTAGCCTCTTAATTGTTTTTGGATTGTTGAGCAAGACGCAGTGGTTGAGTGGGCTCTACTACGCTGATTTCTTCAGCTTTTACAGCCCTACTCAACTGTGCGGAGGTGGGACGACGAAATCGAATTCTAACGAATTACCGATTTCTGTCCCACTCTCTCTTTTTATTCATCAAAAAATCCGGATAAGTCCAAGCCTCCGAAGGGGTTGGTGGAGAAGTTCTCTTGCTCGTCAAGGAGGGTGCGGCCTTGATCAAATTCGAGGAATTGTTCGTAGACAAGGGCTGTCATGCGGGCGTCCTCTAAGCTATCGTGTGATTTTCCTGCGACTCCTAAAAATTCTGCAACGGTGTGGAGTTGGAGATTTTTAATGCCGTGGAGGTCAGATGGACGACGTTCGAAAGCCTCGTCAAAGACATCGACAGCGTACTGGTCTTCTAGATCCAGCCCATTTTCAAGCAGGATGGGAAGGTCGCTCTTTTTGGCATTGTATCCGATCAAGGGCCGGTCTCCAACGAAGGCCTTGAATTCGCTGAGGACCTGTTCGAGTTGTGGGGCATTTTGGATCTTGTCCTGGGTAATGCCAGTCAGGCCGTTAATAAAGCTTTTTAGGGGCTTATCGGTGTAAACGTAGGAGTCGTAGTGATTGACTTCTTTACCGTTCGTGAAACGTACGGCAGACTCTTGGATGATCTGATAGGCGCCTTCGTATTGGTTAAATTCGAGGTCAAAGGCGATATAATCTTCTAATGCTTTCATGGGAAATCTCCTGTGGTAGAAAAGAAAAGGGACTGGTAGGATCCAGCCCCGGATTATCGACGGAAAACGCGTGCCCAGAAACCTTTGCTTTCTTGCTCTTGAACTTTTTCGTTGGCTTGTTCGAGTTCAAGTTTCAAGGTATCGCGGTCGTTCATTGCTTGTAAAGTCAATTGTTGTTGTTGGTCCAATTGCTTGTCTTTTTCAGCAATTTGAACGTCTTTCACGCGCAACTGTTCATCTTTCTTAGCGAGTTGCTCGTCTTTGGCTTTGAGTTGCTCGTAGAGACGGACGATTTCAGCATTTTTTTCATCTACCAAAATTTCCATCAATTCGCGTTGCTTCACATCATCGCTTACTGGCTCATCTTCAAAAATAGTTTTTTTGTAGATTTCTTCGAGCTTGATCAAGCCACTACGGGTTACAACGGTAACCCCTTTTTCGTTTTTTTGGGTATCTTCTGGAGCCAGCGCCTTGACACGGTTATTGACCGCCTGGCGGCTGACTCCTAAAATTTCAGCAATTTCGCTGACAGTTTTTTCAATCGCCATAACTTCCTCTAATATCTTTTTCTATGAAATACTCTATTAGATAGTAACATAAGTAGGCTAAGCTGTCAAATGAAGCAAAGAAAGGCTAAGCCTTGATACCACGATTAGTGGGCCTCAGTCATTTCAGGAAGATGAAGACTTGATTGTGCTAAGTCGATGGTGAGTTGGTAATCGGTTTGATCACGCACAGTGATTTCAAAGTCCGTCGTGTAGAGGACCAAGCGAAGGGTTGCGCCTTTTTCGAGCTTGTAGATGGTTGGTTGGAGTTCAAAGTCAAATTCCATCCACTCGCCTGGCGTTACGGCCTCAACTTCTAAGAGGTCATGCCGGTTTTGGAGGTTGAGATAACCTTTCGAAATGACTCGTTGGCCGGCTTCCTTGAAGGGCAACTCGGTCAAGTTGTCTAGCATATGGTAGCGACCGTTATCTAGCGTACGGACCGATAAGATTGCAGGATAGGGTTGGAGGTATTTCTTGCTTCCAAGCTCTAAGAGTTGGGCTGAGAGAAGGCCTTTATTGGTGCTGGAGTGAAGTCGCAGGTGAAGGCGAGCTTTCCCGTTGAGGCGCAGGTCTTCTTCGATTGGAAGATCAATCGTCACCTGTTGCGCCTTGTCTTGATAGAGATCGCTTAAGAAGGTCGGATAAGCCTTGCCATAGCGCTCGTAATCTTCCGTTGCATAGCGGTTTTGGATGACTTTTTCACCGTCTCCGAGTAGGAAGGTCCGCTGACTTGTTTGGTTGCCAAAATCATCCAAGGAAGTCCAACTTTGTTCTCCTGTATTGTCCTGCCAGATGACAGTAGGCAATTCATAGCTTGAAGCATAGCCCAGCAATTTTTTAGAGAGAAGGGCGTTCATGCTCTCACGGAAGTCAATGGACTGCCAGTTGTTGAGGTAGACATGGGCACCATTGTGGTAGAAGAGGTGTTTCTTGATGCTTGCTGGAAGGGCTTGGAACATGTTAAAGACGTGAAGTGGTTTGACGTTCCAGTCTTGGGAGCCATGGGTAAAGACCACCTCTGCCTTGACACGATTTGCGTTTAAGAGATAATTGCGGTCGTGCCAGAATTGGTTGTAGTCCCCAGAAGCGCGGTCCAGCTCTTTTTTGACGCGATCAAGATCGGCTTGGTGGGCCGCATTGTGGTGTAAATAATCTCCACCTAGAAGGTTGCGTGAATAGGTCAATTCTGCAAGGGAATCAAAATCTTCACCTGGATAGCCACCAGGACTTGTCACGAGACCGTTTTCGCGGTAGTAGTTGTACCAAGAAGAGATCCCAGCCTCTGCAATGATGACTTCTAGACCGTCCACACCAGTGGTCGCAAGGCCGTTAGACATGGTTCCAAGGTAGGAGATTCCTGTCGTTGCGACCTTTCCATTAGACCAATCGGCTTTGACTTGACGCTGGCGTGTGTGATCTGTAAAGGCCCGGCAACGGCCATTGAGCCAATCGATGACATTCTTGTAGGCTTCGATTTGTTGGTAATTTCCATTGGTCATCAGCCCTTGCGAATCTTTTGTCCCCACTCCAGATACGTAGAGATTGGCGTAGCCGCGTGGAAGCAAGTAGTCATTGAGGGTATAGCTGGAGTTGATATGGGTCAGGAGCTCTTCGGCCTCCTCCATCTCTTCAGCTTGACCGACAGGTTCGACTACTGTTAATTGAGGTTCTTCTAGTTGAATGGTATGAGGTTCTTTGACTTCCAGGTCGACATTCATATTGTAGAGGGCCTTGTCGCTGGCCTTGTCGTTAGTACCTTGGTGGTAAGGGCTAGCGGTCATGACAGCTGGAATCTTACCTTCATAGCGAGGACGGATGATGCTTACCTTGACCAAGTCTGGCAGGCCATCCTGGTCGGTATCGACCCGACTTTCGACATAAACGACCTCGCGGATGGCATTATGGCTCGTAAAGGTTGCGAGGCTCTTACCATTAAAATAGTGATACTGGTTGGTCTCAGGAATCAAACCATCGCTGACCAACTGATCAATTAGTAAATTCCCTTTGACTGTTCGAGTATTGAGGAGGTGATAGAGGTTTTCAACCAAGTTTCCATACTCAATCGGAAATTGGACTTCTTTCAAGAAGCTATCCGTATCTTCAAAATCAATAAAATAGTGGAAACCGAGCAACTGGAGAGCTACTGTGTAAAAAATCTCCGGCGACCATTCGCGGTCTGATTGGAAATAGCTCAGGAGATCTGTTTCAGCATCCACCACTAGGTTAGAGAGGGGATAATCTGTATCTTTATAGGTGAAGTAAACCTTGCGGACAAACCATTCAAACAGTTCTTTTTCTGGGAGGTGGGTGGGAAGGTCAAACCCAATTTCTTTTAGTTCCTTAAGAATGTCTTTTTGGTCAACAGATAGATAGCTATATTGATTGTATTTCATAGACTGCTCCTTTTATCAGTTTCTTTTTTCTTTACTTCTTATATTATACTTGATAAAATAGTATTTGTCTAAAGACCTTTCGTCTATAAGGAGAAGGAATATTGAAAAAAATATCTTTTGAACAAGTTGCAAGAAGACGGACCTTATTGTTTGGGGTTCTTGCCGTCATTTTTGGGATTCTCATTTTTCGAAACGGCGTTGGTTTCACCAAATTTTCCTTGGATCTATTAGCCATTTACTTTTTAGTTGATGGACTAGGAAGCTTTCTTCTTCGCTTTTTGTTACGTAGCAAGTCTATTTCCTATAGCCACTCTATTTGGTTTATTTTTCTTTCACTTGCGTTGATCTGGTTGAATCGACTGAGTAGTCTGCCCGTAAACTTAGTTGTGATTTGTTTAGGGGCATATCAGTTGGGGAGTGCCATTGTCTATGGGATCACATTTTGGCTTTATAAGGCCAATCGGGTAAAAGGAGGCTGGCTCTATTTATGGGATGCGCTTTTAAACGGTGGGCTTGGTCTAGCAACTGTCTTGGAACCTGGTTCAGATGGGCACTTCCAATTTATCCTCTTGGGGGCTTATCTGGTCTTGTTGGGGATTTCTAATATTCGAGATGGTATTTTATTTGACAAAGACCAACAAGGCCAAGAGTTAAAACGTCGCTTTCGTATTAGCCTACCGGTTATCTTTGCAGCCTTTATCCCTGCTAAGGAGTTAAAACGGTTTAACCAGTTTCTTCAAAAAGGGAGCTCGGCGGGACACACAGGCCCTTATCGATTGGTGAAAAAAGAAGAAGAGGCAAGGGAATTAGAAATTTTGGTTCATACTTCTGACAGCAACTTATTTGGAGCGATTGGGCATGTAGATATTTGTTATCAGGGGAAGGTCATTTCTTACGGAAGTTACGATCCCTTTTCAGAGCGTCTATTTGGGACGATTGGGGATGGCGTACTGTTTAAAGTGGATAAGGAACCATACATCGAACTATGTAAAAAAGAGAGTCAAAAGACGCTGTTTGGCTACAGCCTATCCCTTACCGAAGAAGAGAATCAGGCAGTAGAGAAGCGTCTAGCTGAAATTGATCAGTTGTTAGAACCTTGGGATCCACCTAGGAGGTTACTGGAAGACGGTCAGCCGACCTACGCTTACAAATTGAAATATGATTTAGGGGCTGAGCTATATAAATTTACTTCTTCGCGTTTTAAATCTTACTTTGTTCTGTCTACTAATTGCTGCCTGTTAGCAGATTCCATTGTGGGACAGGCAGGAACGGCTGTATTAGATGTGCGTGGAGTGATTGCACCAGGGACCTATCAGGATTACTTAGAATACGAATTTGAAGCTCCAAACGGGCGGGTCCATACACGAACAGTATACTAAAAAAAGAAAGACAGATTTTTATTTTTGAAAAATCTGTCTTTTTTGCACAAGATTTCTTGTAAAAAGCCAGAAAATCTTTTACAATAAAAAGTGCTTGGAGGAAAGTATGACAGCAAATCAGATCGTAAGAGTGATCCCAGTCTTGAAAGTGAATAACCGAAATGTCAATCAACGCTTTTATGAAGAGACATTGGGAATGAAAGTATTAGTGGAAGAAGGAGCTCTCCTATCTTTAGGAGATGCCTCAAAAGTAGAGAAAATTGTCTTAGAAGAGTCACCGAGTATGCGTTCGCGTAAGGTCGAAGGTCCAAAGAAATTGGGTCGCATCGTGGTGAAAGTGGCACAAGCTCAAGAAATTGATTATTTGTTGGCCCGCCAGCCAGAAACAAGCGCCCTTTACCAAGGAGCTAATGGTCGCGCCTTTGAAGTTGTGTCTCCTCAAGGAGATACCATTTTCGTGCATGCTGAAGAAAATCTTGAAAGCCTAGAACCGTTGGAGAAAGCGCCTCTTGTTGACGTGCCAGAAGATTTCAAAGGTTTGACCAGCTTTGATGTGGACTTTCTTGAGGTCAATGTGGCCGATTTTGCTGAGGCTGAGAAGTTCTATAGCAACTTGCCAGCTTTGGCCCACTTTATCCATTTGCAGGAAGCTCAAGGAGAAGATCTCCAAGTGGAGAACAAGGTGACTTGGGATTTGAGCATGATCAAGGTCGAATTGGCATCTTTTGATGTGGAAGTCGTGAAAGAACGCTTGGGAGAAACTGTCGATTTTGTGCACCGTAAGGGAACTTTCTTGATTGCTAAGGATCCGAGCCAGATCGAACTCTGGTTTGAAGCCAATCAAGATCAGGTCCATATTTCTTATGAAGAATAAGAATGGAGTGATGAGCGTGAAGGCAATCATCAAAAAAATCACCGAACAAATCCAAGAAGGCATCTATCCAGGTGCCTCTCTTGCGCTTTACCGAAATGGTCAGTGGAGTGAGCACTATCTGGGACTAGCAGATCCTGAAAAAGGAGAGCCAGTAGAGGCTGATCTGGTCTATGATTTGGCGAGTGTCAGCAAGGTTGTCGGAGTCGCTACTATCTGTGCCTTTTTGTATGCAAAAGGGGAGCTTGCGCTCGATCGCCCTTTTAAAGAGGTCTACCCACGTTTTGCTCATGAAAAGACGACCATCCGGGAACTGTTGACCCATACTTCTGGGCTTGATCCCTTTATTCCAAATCGGGATCAATTGGATGCGAGACAATTGAAAGCAGCCCTTGAAAATTTGCAGTTAAAAGAGGACAAGAGTTTTCATTACACCGATGTCAATTTTCTTTTGCTAGGTTTTTGGTTAGAAGAAGCATTCGGTCAGTCCTTGGATGACTTGTTTGAAGAGTTGATTTTTGCACCCTGGAAGATGACGGAGACACGGTTCGGACCGGTCAAACAGGCGGTACCAACGGTCCGTGGGCTTGCTTCTGGAAGTGTTCATGATCCAAAAGCGAGAGTATTGGGTTGTCATGCGGGAAGTGCTGGACTTTTTTCAACGGTTCCAGATCTAGAGCGCTTTTTAGAGCATTATCTGAGGGATGATTTTGCGCGTGACTTGTCTCAAAATTTTGCGCCTGAAGAGGGTAAAACCCGCGCTCTCGGATGGAATCTAGAGGGGGACTGGTTGGATCATACGGGCTATACAGGAACCTTTATCATGTACAATCGGAAGAAGCAGGAAGCTGTGATCTTTTTGTCCAACCGGACCTATGAGAAGGATGAACGGGCCCAATGGATCTTGGACCGCAACTCTTTGATGGACTTGATCAAACAAGAATGTGAGAAATAGAAATGGATGGCTGGGATAACGGATCCCGGCCTTTTCTTGTCTGTCCATAAGAAGGAGCTCTTCTGGGTGATCCATTTTTGGACTCCGTCTTAGGTTGGATTTCCTTCAAAAGCATCGCTTTTTTGGCTGATTTATATTAAAATAGTAATGACCTTAATAGAGCGAGATGAATATGCATAAAGAGATAGGCGTCGGAAAGGCGCATAGTAAAATTATCTTAATTGGAGAGCATGCGGTGGTCTATGGCTATCCAGCTATTGCGCTGCCTCTCCATCATATCGAAGTGACCTGCCAGATTATCCCAGCAGACAGCCCATGGATT
This sequence comes from Streptococcus sp. 27098_8_66, assembly GCF_041431945.1. Lineage (NCBI taxonomy): Bacteria > Bacillati > Bacillota > Bacilli > Lactobacillales > Streptococcaceae > Streptococcus > Streptococcus sp. 27098_8_66. Next base: position 67,272 of record NZ_JAPVYS010000004.1, read on the forward strand.
TTGTTTGAAGACGACACCTTGTCCATGGCGGTTTTTGCGTCTCTTGAGCACCTCGGGATTCGTGAGGCCCGGATTCGCTGCCGGATTCAGTCTATGGTACCGGAAAAACGGGGGATGGGGTCCTCTGCGGCGGTCAGTATCGCAGCTATTCGTGCAGTTTTTGACTATTATCAAGAGGAGCTTGATGATGAGACCTTAGAAATCTTGGTCAATCGAGCAGAAACCATTGCCCATATGCATCCAAGCGGACTCGATGCCAAGACCTGTTTGAGTGATCAAGCCATTAAATTCATCCGGAATGTCGGCTTTTACCCGCTGGAGCTGGGTATAAAAGCGAGTTTGGTGATTGCGGATACGGGGATTCACGGCAATACCCGTGAGGCGATTCAAAAGGTTGAAGCTAAAGGGCAGGAAGTTTTGCCCCATTTCCATGAGATTGGTCAGTTGACCCAGCAGGTGGAAGAGGCTCTGAAAATGAATGATCTAACGAGCCTGGGACAGGCTTTGACTACTTGCCATGAGCACTTAAGAGCCGTGGGGGTCAGCTGTGAAAAAGCAGACCACCTGGTCGCCGTTGCCCTTGAAAAAGGGGCCTTAGGTGCTAAAATGAGCGGAGGCGGTCTTGGTGGTTGTGTGATTGCCCTCGTCAAGGATTCTCGTGAAGCAGCAACCATTGCCCATGCATTAGAAAAAGAAGGAGCGCACCATACATGGATCGAAAACCTGTAAAGGCTAAGTCCTATGCCAATATCGCGATTATCAAATACTGGGGAAAAGAAGATGCCAAACAGATGGTCCCTTCGACCAGTTCGATTTCGTTGACCTTAGAGAATATGTATACAGAGACGAGTCTCTCTCCCTTACCAGCAGATGCGACTGCGCATGAATTTTACATCGATGGGGAATTCCAAAATCCAGCTGAGCAAGCCAAAATTGGAGCTGTGATTGATGGCTTGAAGCCAGCAGATGAAGCAGGATTTGTTCGGGTGGATACCAGCAACAACATGCCAACCGCCGCAGGCTTGTCCTCTAGCTCGAGCGGGCTCTCTGCTCTCGTCAAGGCTTGTAATCGGTACTATGATTTGGGCTTGACCCAGGAGGAATTAGCTCAAAAAGCCAAGTTTGCTTCGGGCTCTTCTTCGCGGTCTTTCTTTGGCCCTTTAGCAGCCTGGGACAAAGAAAGTGGAGAAATTTATAAGGTCCAAACAGACCTAAAACTGGCTATGATCATGCTGGTCCTCAATGACAAGCAAAAGTCCGTTTCCAGCCGGGAAGGGATGAAACGCTGCATGGAGACTTCGACTAATTTCAAAGAATGGATCGAAGAGTCTCGACAAGATTATAAAGACATGCTGGACTATCTAGCTGGCAATGATTTTGAACAGGTCGGTCAGTTGACAGAGCGCAATGCCCTTGCTATGCATGCGACGACTAGAACAGCCACTCCAGCCTTTAGCTACTTGACAGAAGAAAGCCACAAAGCTATGGACTTTGTCCGTGAGCTTCGCGCTGCAGGCCATGCTTGTTACTTCACTATGGATGCAGGGCCAAACGTTAAGGTTCTCTGTTTAGAAGAAGACTTGGATCAGCTGGTGCCTTTATTTGATGCCCGCTATCGGACCATAGTATCTAAGACAAAGGATCCTCAAAATGAAGACTAAGTATCAGGTACAGACCGGAGGCAAGCTCTATCTAGCTGGAGAATATGCGGTGCTTACACCTGGTTATGGAGCCGTGATTCAGTTTATTCCCATTTATCTGTCAGCTACTATCCAAGAAGCAACAGCCTATCAGTTGGTCTCAGATCTTTTTGGCTATAGTGTAGATTTGACCCCAAATAAGGACTACGCCTTGATTCAAGAGACTATTCAGCTCATGGAAGAGTGGCTGAAAGATCAGGGAATAGCCCCTAAACCTTTTGATCTTCACCTTAGAGGAACACTGGGCGAAGAGGGGAAAAAGTATGGGATTGGTTCCAGCGGAAGTGTGGTCTTGCTCGTGATCAAGGCCATGGCTGCTTTGTATGAATTAGACCTAAGTCCAGATCTGCTCTTTCGACTAGCAACAGTGGTCTTGGTGCAAAGAGGGGACAATGGTTCCATGGGCGATTTGGCTTGTATTGCCTTCGAGGACTTGATTTATTACCACTCCTTTGATCGGACTTGGTTGCATGAAGTCTTGACTTCTCAGCCTCTTTCACAAGTTTTAGACCTGGATTGGGACTACCAAATCTGCTCGATCCAGCCAGCCATCTCTTATGATTTTCTGGTTGGTTGGACCAAGGAACCAGCGATTTCAAGTGATTTAATCCGCCAGGTCAAGGGAGCGATCAATGAAGAATTTCTTCAGGAGAGCCAGAGTGCAGTGAAGAATCTTGAAAAAGGCCTCCGTGAAGGGAACCAAAAAGAAATTGAGACCAGTATCAAACGTGCGGATAAGAACCTAAAAGCCTTGAACCCTTTGATCTATACCCCAGCTCTGAAAGTTCTGCAAGAAGCGACAGAGGGTCTTTCTGCCTGTGCCAAATCTAGTGGTGCTGGAGGAGGCGACTGTGGAATCGCCCTTAGTTTTGACCCAGTTGAGACTCAGACCTTGATAGACCGCTGGAAGGATAAGAATATCGAAGTCATTTACCAAGAAAGGATGGGAGATTCGTGAGCGAAAATCGAAAAGACCAGCATATTCGCTATGCCTTGGAGCAAAGCTCCTCCTATAATAGCTTTGATGAGATCGAGCTGATTCACCGATCCCTCCCCCTTGTGGATCTAGCGGAGATTGATTTGACAACCCATTTCGCAGGGCGTGATTGGGAGGTTCCTTTTTATATCAATGCCATGACAGGAGGGAGTAAACGGGCTAAAGAGATCAATCAAAAGTTGGCAGCAGTAGCCGAAGCTTGTGGGATTCTCTTTGTGACTGGCTCTTACAGTGCAGGGCTGAAGGATCCGAGCGATCAATCGTATGCGGTCCAAAAAGACCATCCTCATCTACTTTTAGCGACCAATATTGGCATCGATAAAGAGCCAGATTTGGGCTTGCGAACAGTGGTAGAGCTACAACCCCTCTTTCTTCAAGTCCATGTGAATCTGATGCAAGAGTTGCTCATGCCCGAAGGGGAGCGGATTTTCCACACTTGGAAAGACCATCTCAAGAGCTATGGGCAGGGCTTTCCTGTGCCAGTAGTCCTGAAAGAAGTCGGTTTTGGCATGGATCCTAAAACAGTCCAGGCGGCGCTAGAAGCTGGGATTAAAACCGTTGATATTTCTGGACGTGGTGGTACTAGTTTTGCCTATATTGAGAATCGTCGTGGTGGCAATCGCGCTTATCTGGATGATTGGGGACAGTCAACTGCGCAGTGTCTCTTACAGTTACAGGATCAGATAGATCAGGTTGAGGTCCTAGCAAGTGGGGGTATCCGTCATCCTCTTGATATGGTCAAGGCCTTGGTCCTTGGAGCACGTGGCGTAGGACTATCCCGCATTTTTCTTGAGATGGTAGAGACTAAGAGCATTGAAGAAGTGATCGTCCTTGTCCAAGGATGGAAAGAAGACCTCAGATTGCTCCTTTGTGCGCTCGGTTGTCAGAACCTGAAAGAGCTCCGTGAAGTCGACTATCTCCTCTATGGAAAGTTGTGGCAAGCTCAGCAACAGAAAAAATGAAGAAAAATCATTTTAGAAACTTTCCTTAGGTGAGTACGGACGTCAGCGAACTTCTACGAAGTTCCATGACTTAGTTTTTAACCTAAGGTTTCAAAACTCCCGAGTGCCTGAAACAAAAACGTTTCAGGCACTTTTCTCACGGCGGAAAGTTTTCGTATATTATGATTCATTTTGAAAATTAGAACTCTTTTATAGTTCTTTGAAGAATCACTTAACTTATTTTACTTAAAAATTAGTTCCTATTCGTTTAGGATTGGCAAAATAAGCCAATTCTTTCTTTTTTTTGAAAAAGTGTTTCCCTCAAAAATTCTGATAGTTTACGAATCGTTTACGGTTACTGAAATCGCTTGCAAAATAGGCTTGTAAAAGAGTATACTAAATAAGGAAAAACATTTTTAAAAAGGAGTTTAGGATGAAGAAGCACTATTTTCGATCAGCTGTAGCAGCCTTGCTTCCGCTTTTGTTGATTGCTCAACCTGTTGAGGCTTGTACAGGGTTCATCATCGGGAAGAAACTGACTGCCGACGGTTCGACCTTGGTAGGGCGTACCGAAGATTTAGAACCCAACCATAATAAAAATTTTGTGGTCAGAGAGCGTGTCTACAATAAAAAAGGAGCCATCTTTGAAGATGCTGCCAACGGTTTTCAATATCCCTTGCCAGAGATTAGCTATAAGTATACAGCGGTCCCAGATGTCACCCCAGATCAAGGAATTTTTGACGAAGCAGGCTTCAATGAATATGGGGTTTCCATTTCTGCCACTGTATCTGCTTCAGCAAATGACAAGATCCAAAAGGTGGATCCCTATGTCAAGGATGGCCTCGCAGAATCGGGCTTGACCAGTATTGTTCTCCCAAGTGTGAAAACCGCAAGAGAAGGGGTTGAACTCATTGCTAAAATCGTCGAAGAAAAAGGCGCTGCAGAAGGAAATATCGTGACCATTGCCGATAAAGAAGGCGTCTGGTATATGGAAATCCTATCTGGTCACCAATATGCAGCGATTCTCTTCCCAGAGGATCGGTTTGCGGTCTTTCCAAATACTTTTTTCTTAGGACATGTCGATCTATCGGATACCGAACGCACGATCGCCTCAAAAGATCTTGAAAAAGTCGCCAAAGAAGCCAATAGCTATAAGGAAGTGGACGGAAAATTCCACGTTTCTCAATCCTATAATCCGCCTTTGCAAGAAGCAGATCGCTCTCGGGTTTGGTCGGGAATCAAATCGCTAGACCCAAGCTCTCCTGTTAAATATGACGATGCGTCTTTTGACCTTCTTCATACAACAGATCGGAAATTAACTCTCCGCGATGCCATGAATCTGCAACGCAATCGTTTGGAAGGAACCAAATATAAACCACAGGATCAAATGGAGCTGGATGGAAAAGGCATTCCGAAAAAAGGGGAGTTTGATGCGGTTTATAAATACCCTATTTCCAATCCAAATGTCATGGAGGCCCATATTTTCCAACTGAAAGACGATGTCCCAGCGAGTGCAGGTGGAGGCACCATGTGGCTGTCGATGGGTAGCCCACGAAATGCTCCATACCTACCCTACTATGGAAATATTCTCAACACCTATCAAGCCTACCAAGAATTAGGGGATCATTACAATGATCGCTCTTGGTATTGGACCATTTCAAGAATCAATGACCTTGTGGCCAAGTATCCAGATTTATTCGAAGATGGGGCGATTCGTACTGAAATGGAACGGTTGGAGTCTCAGTGGATGGTTGAACAAGATCTGAGTGATAAGGAACAAATCGCTCTTGCTTCTCAGCCTGAAGAAGCTAGTAAGAAGGCAACAGAGGAAAGCTTGGCAAGAGCTGAGAAAACCTTCGAACGCTTGCAAGAAATCAGAAAAGAAGCAGAACAAAAGGTAGCAGATGAACACGGAAAAAGTGCTCTGCAAGATCTAGATGACGAAGAAGATGCTGCTTATGAAGAAAAGATTGATCTCGTTGATTTTGACTATGATTACATTCTAGCAGCAAGCTTATTCGGGGCAACCCTTCTAGCGATTGTGATCTACTTGATTCGCTCAAAGAAACAAAAGGGAGGAAAACAAGATGACTAAAATTCAAAGAGCCTCTATCTATCTTTTTCTACTGTTTGCAGGAATTGGCTTGGAGTTTGAACTCGGTCATCTTTCTCAACAAGAATTTAGCCAGTCTGCAGGCAGAGACTTGGTCTTAAACTTGTCTGTCTTAGCTGCTATTATTATCCCGCTTTATCTCTTTTCAAAACGATTGGCCAAGCAGTTGTCTGTCCCAACTTATGTTTTATGGATTGCCATGTTTGGAGGAGCCTTCGTAGCAGGCTGGTTGAGCTTTTCAGGCAATAGCTTGATTGATATTATAAATAGCCATGTGATCAAGGATGCCACTGTCTTTAACAAGTGGACCGATGCCTTGACAGCTCCATTCTCAGAGGAATTCTTTAAGGCTCTGGTTGCCTTTTGGGTTGTCTTGATGGTTGGTAAGAAAGATCTAAAAGCGATTCTAATTGCCGGCTTGGGCTCTGGCTTTGGTTTTCAAATCATTGAGGATTTAGGGTACGTTGCCCGCCAAACAAAAACTAGCCAATTAGCCGCCGTTACTGAGGCCATTAACCGGATCTCTGGTGGATTAGCTTCACACGCCCTCTATACAGCTGTTGTATCCGTTGGTGTCTTCCTCTTGTTATCTCAAGTGACCCAGAAAAAGGAAAAACTCTTTGGACTCTGGTGTGTTGTCTCGACAGTAGCCAATCACTTCTTATGGAATTCTCCGTTTTATGAAACAGACCATCGAATTAATCTTCTCGTCGGACTGCTCTTTGCCGTCCAAGTAGGGACCTTTATCGAAGTGGTTCTCTATACCAAGAAACATCCCGATCTGCCATTTTTAAAACAATAAGAAAATCTTTTACAAACATAAAAGAACTAAGACGTCGGTCTTAGTTCTTTTATTTTCTCAGTTCTTGTAAGAGTGTTTGTGCCTTTTCTAAATTAAAGGGTTTGTTTTCAAGGAGTTGGCTGACCAATCGGGGAACTTCCTCTTCTTTAGCTCCTGCTAGAAGGGCTAGGGAGCGTGCTTGGAGTTTCATATGTCCTGCTTGAATTCCTGTGGTGACAAGGGCTTTGAGGGCCGCGAAATTCTGCGCCAAACCGAGCGAAGCAATGATACCTGCTAATTCAATAGCAGAAGGCTCTCCTAGCAAACGGTGGCTGACCTGAACCGTTGGGTTGAGGCCAATCGAGCCTCCTTTTGTCGCAACCGGCATTGGTAGGGTGATCTCTCCATAGAGTTTTTTCTCTTCCGGCTGACTTGTCCAGTGACTCAAACCTTTGTAAGAACCACTTTGTGCAGCATAGGCATGGGCTCCTGCTTCGATGGCCCGCCAGTCATTGCCTGTTGCAAGGACCAGGGCATCAATCCCATTAAAAATTCCCTTGTTATGAGTAGCCGCACGGTAAGGATCCACTTGAGCCAGTTGGCTAGCTAGCTCCATCCGGTGGGCAATCTCAATGGCTTCTTCAGGATTTCGACTCAGTGCTTTAAAATCGATCGCACACCGTGCACTCACCAAAGAGCGAGTGGCCAAGTTGGATAAAATTGCCATCAAGGCCTGACCACCAGAGAGTTCCTGGATACGATCGGTCAGAGCTTCTAACATGGTATTGAGCATATTGGCTCCCATGGCTTCTTTAGGATCGACAGCCAAGTAGACAATAAGAAAGTCTCCCTTGTTTTCGACCCAAAGATCTCTCGCTCCACCTCCACGCTTAACGATAGAAGGATAGGCTTCATTAGCCAGCTGAAGAAGGCTTTCCCTGTCATCTAGGATGCGTTTGCTCGCAATTTCCCAATCCTTAACATCCGTCAGAGCAATCTCACCGATCATTTGGCGCTGGTGCACCTGGGTGGTGAAACCGCCCGAACGTTGGATGAGCTTGGCTGCAAAGCTGGCAGCCGCGACCACGGATGGTTCTTCTGTGACCATGGGAAGGACATAGTCACGACCATTGATCAGGAAATAAGGAGCGAGGCTAAAAGGCAAGTCAAAAGTCGACAAGACATTTTCCGTCAGTTGATCTGCAATAGAAAGGGGGAGTCCCTTTTGTTCTTTTAAGATCTGTGCTTCATCCCAAGTTAAGAGGCCTTCCTTCAGTAAGGCCTCTATGCGTTCTGTGGGAGAAAGTTTTGCAAAACCTGGTAATCGTGCCATTATTTTTCTACTTTCTGGTAAGTGCGTTGGTGTTCCTTGATCTCTGTCAAAGCAAAAGTTTGATGAGTAGCAGGCTCAAACACTTGATTGCCACTAGGATCTAGATCTACTTCCTCATAAAAGAGTCGTTCGTAGTCAGCAACACTAAGAACCGTACGTTGGTCCAGTTTTTCCATGCGTTTGTGATCTAAGAGTTGCTCAAAACCAGGAACGAGATTGGCACTAAAGATCTCAGAAACCGCTCCACTTCCATAGCTAAAGAGGGCGATTCGGTCTCCAGCTTTGAGTTTGGGGTCATTTTCCAGTAGTGACAGCAAGCCTAGGAAAAGAGATCCAGTGTAGATATTTCCCACGCGTTGGCTGTATAGAATCGATTGATCAAAGTTGTATTGTAATTGATCTTTTTTCTCTTCTGACACTGACTTATCCAGGATTTTTTTCAAGCCCTTGAGAGCTAATTTCGGATAAGGCAAGTGGAAGCAGACGGCCGCAAAGTCTGTCAAGGTAAGGCCAGTCCGTTTCTGATATTCCGCCCAAGTTGTTTTCAGAGAATCTAGATATTGTTGCGTTGAATAAATCCCATTCACAAAGGGAGTTGTCGCATAATTTGGACGCCAAAAATCCATGACATCGCGTGTTTGGGCAACATTGTCATCGTTAAAAGATAGAATACGAGGATTGTGGCTGATCAGCATGGCAACCGCTCCAGCCCCCTGTGTTGGCTCTCCAGGAGTTCCAATTCCGTATTTAGCAATGTCACTGGCAATGACCAAAACCTTACTCTGAGGGAATTTTTCAACATGGAGTTTAGCATAATCCAAAGCAGCAGTCGCAGCATAGCAGGCTTCTTTCATCTCAAAAGAGCGGGCGAAAGGCTGGATATCTAGTAAGCCATGGACAAACACAGCAGCAGCCTTACTCTGGTCAATTCCAGATTCTGTCGCAAGAATTACCATGTCGATCGCTTCTTTATCTTCGTCTGTTAAAATATCATCTGCTGCAGTAGCAGCCAATGTGACGATGTCTTCTGTGATCGGTGCCACACTTTGTTCTTTTAAGAGAAGACCCTTGCTCAGTTTTTCGGGATCAGTATCACGAGCAGCAGCCAAATCTTCTAAACGCAAGACATAAGGGCTCGTCGCAAAACCAATCTTATCAATCCCAATTGTCATTCTTAACCTCTTTTTTATTTGATATCTACTAGTATATTTCGTTACTATTTTACCATATTTAAGGGTAAAACTCCCTTGAAAAAGCTAGATCAGCAAGGAAATCATTCTCGGGACCGATTTTGCAATGTTTCAAAGAAAAATAGAGAATCTATAAGAAAAAGCCATCCTCAGATGGCTTTTCAAATCTTATGTTTAGCTATCTTTTTTAGGGTTACTCATGACCCGTATGAAGAGTTCTTTGCATTTGTCTCTTAGAACTTTTTCGAAGAAGATGAGTATAGCGATGTTCACAATCATAAAGTTCAAGGTCAGATAGAACAAGTCAAATGAATTGCGGGCATAATCAGTCGCTAATAGATAGGAGGAGAGGGCTCCTAGAATCATATAAGGAAGATACTTGATATACTTGTTTATCATCATACAGCACCTCGCATCCTTTAAAGGATTTGTTATTTCACTATCATTGTACTACTTTTAAACAAAAATACAAGCGATTACATAGATAAGTTTTGAAAAACCAATGCTAGTTGGCATTGGTCGTTTTTCTTTTTTGATGACGTTGATAAGAATGGTAGAGTTTCAAGACGACAGAGCCACTAGCCATCCCGATGGAAATCACCAAGGCCAGAATAACCACCAGGGTCACGCTGGTTACTGCCTGGCGATATTGGCCACTGACAAAGAAGGAAGTGGTTCGATAGGAAATATATCCAGGAACCAAGGGCGCGAGAATGGACAACATAAAGACCACGACAGGCGTCTTGAGAATGATACTTAAAATCTGACTGATACAGGAGCCGACAATGGCTGCGATAAAGGTTGCAACGATGACATTGGTAGGCCCTTTTAGGATATAGTAAAGTAGCCAGATGCCCATACCTAGGATTCCTCCAGGAATCAACATGGAGCGCTGCACATTTAGGACAATTAAAAAGGTGATGATGGCAATCAAACTGGCCACCGCTTGGATTAAAAATTCAGTTAGGTTCATGATTTTATTTCATAAGGACGAGGGCAACGGTTGTACCGGCACCAAGTGCAAGAGTAATGAGGAGAGTCTCAAAGAGTTTGCTCATCCCAGAGTTGAGGTGGTAATTCATCAGATCTCGGACAGCATTGGTCATAGCGATTCCAGGAACGAAGGGCATGACACAGCCTGCGATAATGAGATCGGTATTGGAAGGAAAACCACTATAGCGCGTCCAGATATGGGCCAAAAAACCAAAGACAAAGGCTGCCGCAAAAGCAGTGACAAAAGGAATGCGAACGTATTTCTCAACGACAAGAGAAAAAGCAAAGGCAAAGACAGTCGCAACACCCGCTCCAATCGCATCATAGAAATTTCCTCCAAACATGATGGAGAAGAAAGGGGCACTGAGGGTTGCCGCAATGGTCAACTGGAGATTGGTATAAGGAACGCGCTTCATTTTCAACTCGCTCAGGGCCTGGTAGGCTTGCTCGAGATCGATCTCTCCAGAGACGAGTTGACGAGAGATCTGATTGACATCACAGACCTTTTCGATATTGTAATTAGTCCGCAAGATCCGTTTCATGCGCGTGACATTAGCATTCTCAATTGAAAAGAAAATAGCGACTGGCATCGCTAAAACATTGCAATCGACGATTCCCTGTGAATGGGCGATCCGGATCATGGTATCTTCGACCCGGTGAATCTCAGAACCGCTCTCGATCAGGAGGGTTCCAGCTAACATCAGGACGTCGATCACTTGGTTGATCTGTTTTGACTCTTCCATAATTTCCTTCTTACTAAATAATCTGTTTCTATTATAGCAAAAAAGGACGAGAGACAGAACTAAAATCTGACAATTCTAGTTTGTTTCTTATCCTTTCTGAATTCGTTTAGAATAGCTATTGTTTAGGCTTATCATTCGCTAACTCGGGTGGTGGTGCTGCACGGTGCTGTCCTGGACGAGAAGGGTTGCTAAAAAGATCAGTGCAATCAGGATAAAGAGCCAAATAATAGCGAAAATAAATGTTAAAAACATAGGATCACCCCTTCTATATTATTTACAGCTCTACTATAACACTTGGAGAAAGCGCTGTCAAACTCTATATAGTAGGCTCTTAAACTCTTTCAAAATTCAGAATACTCTTTCGATGGGGATGAAAAAACCAGCCGTTTCCGACTGGTTTTTAAGACCTATTTGAATCTTAGTTCAAGGCATCATCCATTGAAAGAACTTCGTGGAAGACACGTTGTGTCAATTCAGTTTTTTGTTCTGGAGTGAGGTATTTAGTGTTTACACAGTATCCAGAGATACGAACGATAACGTCTTCACCTGACATGATCTTTTCGTAAACATCGTTCAAGTCCATAACGTTCAAGTTACAGTGTTGTCCACCGTTTTCGAAGTATCCATCAAGGATAGTTACCAAGTTATCAACTTGTTCGTCACGAGTTTTACCAAGAGCACGTGGTGATACTTGAGTAGTGAGTGAGATACCATCAGCTGCGTAACCAAAGTCAAGGCTAGCAAGTGAGTTCAAGTTTTGCAACCATCCACCTTTAGCTTTGTTAGATGGGTTAGCACCTGGTGAGAAGAATTCCAATTTAGACAAGTTCACAGAACCATCTTCGTTGAGGTATACCCCTTTGTGGACTGGTGAGTTACCAGTTTGTTTAGAGTAAGCAACGTTAGAAGTGATGGTAAGAAGTGAAACAGTTGCTTCAGCGTTCTTGTAAAGTTTGTGGCTGCGAAGACGAGTAGTGTAAGCTTCGATCAACCATTCTGCCAATTCGTTAGAACGTGGGTCATCTTCACCCCAACGTGGGTATTCACCGATTGTTTCGTAATCGTAGATGTAGCCATCTTCGTCACGGATTGGTTTAACAGTAGCGTATTTGATTGCTGACAAAGTATCAACAGTGTTAGCGAATCCACAGATACCGAATCCCATGTTAGCGCGTTGGTGAGTTGGCAAGAAGGCCATTTGAACAGCTTCGTAGTTGTACTTATCAGTCATGTAGTGGATGATGTTCAAAGCATCTACGTAAGTGTCTGTCAACCAGTCAAGAGATTTTTCGAAGTTTGCTTTAACAGATTCGAATTCAAGAACTTCGTCACGGATTGGATCGATGTCAAATACTTTATAGTCTTTATGAACATCGTCGTAACCACCGTTCAAACCAGTAAGAAGAGCTTTAAGAACGTTAACACGAGCACCGAAGTATTGGATGTTGTGGCGTTGTTCTTCGTTTTCTGGGTCAAGTGGAGATACACAACATGAGATACAGCTCATTTCACCGTATCCGTCTTTCGCCATTGTTGTTACACCTTCGTATTGGATAGAAGAGTGTTTATGGCTCATGTGCATACAGTAGCGACGGAAGTTGTATGGCAATTTGTCAGTCCAAAGAACTGTCAAGTTTGGTTCTGGAGAGTTACCGATGTTGTCCAAAGTGTTCAAGAAACGGTAGTCCATCTTAGTAACACGGTGACGACCGTCGTTACCCATACCAGCCATTGATGTTGTGATGAAGGTTGGGTCACCTGAGTACAATTCGTCGTAAGCTTTTGTACGAGCAAATTTAACAGTACGCAATTTCATAACGAAATCGTCAACGAATTCTTGGATTTCTGATTCAGTAAATGTACCACGAGCCAAGTCACGTTCAGCGTAGATATCCAAAACGATTGGCACACGTCCAAGAGAAGTAGCAGCACCGTTGATCACACGGCAGACAGCCATGAAGGCGATGTTTGTCCATTGGATTGCTTCTTTTGTATTGAAGGCAGGACGACGTACGTCTACACCATAAAGGTCACCCAATTTAACAACTTCTTGAAGTGCTTGGTATTGAAGGTTTACTTCTTCACGAAGACGGATTGATTCTTCATCGATTTCAGTAATAGAGTTCCAGTCGTTTGCTTTTTCAGCCATCAAGTAGTCAGCACCGTAAAGAGCCAAACGTGCATAAACCCCGATGATACGTCCACGAGAGTATGCATCTGGAAGACCAGTTACAGTGTGAGCGTGACGTGCACGACGGATGTTTGTAGTATAAGCACGGAAGATACCATCGTTTACAGTTGTAACGTATTTTGTGAAGATTTCATGAACTGCTGGATCTGGTTCGTATCCATTTTCTTTCAAAGTAGTTTCCGCCATACGGATACCACCACGAGGCATGAAGTTCAATTTGAACAATTCATCATTTTGGATACCGAAGATCAATTCGTTTTCTTTGTCGATATATCCAGCTGCGATATCAGCGATAGATGTTGGACGGTTATCGTATGGGAAACGAGTTTCTTCGTAATGAGCTTTTGTTTCTTCAACAATCTTTTTGATGTGAAGAGAACGTTCAGTTGGACCAGCTAGGAAGCTTTCATCGCCATCATAAGGTGTGTAGTTAGCTTGAACGAAGCGAGAAACGCTTGCTTTTTCTTTCCAATCTTCACCTTTGAAGCCTTCCCAGGCTTTGTCAAAAATATCTTGTGCTTCAACGACTGTTTTAACAACCATTTTTATTTTCCTCTATTGTCTTTCTAGCAACTATATCTGTTGCACTTACAATAGTAGTATACCATACAGAAACCGGTTACACAAAGACAAATTGCGAAAAATAGCAGATTCTTTTATAATACAGTTTCAATTCTTCTGCGATACTGTACTACATTTTTGAAAACGAACATGAATTTCCATCAATTTTCATGTTTTTAGGAAGGGCCGATTTTTGCAATTCTAAAATTTTCTTCTTATAATAGAAAAAAGGAGGGTGAAAAATGCTGATATTTCCATTGGTGAATGATACGAGTCGCAAGATTATTCATATTGATATGGATGCATTTTTTGCTGCAGTCGAAGAAAGAGATAACCCTAGTTTAAAGGGGAAGCCTGTCGTAATTGGCCAGGACCCTCGTCAATCAGGAGGGAGAGGTGTGGTCTCGACCTGTAACTATGAAGCACGGAAATATGGGATTCATTCGGCCATGAGTTCCAAGGAAGCGCTGGACCTTTGTCCCCAAGCGATTTTTATCTCTGGAAATTATGAAAAATACCGAGAAGTGGGCGAGCAGGTTCGTGAGATTTTCAAGCGCTATACAGATCTGATCGAGCCTATGAGTATTGACGAAGCCTATCTAGATGTGACGGAAAATAAAATCCAGAGCAAATCAGCTGTCAAGATTGCCCGCTTGATTCAGCATGCGATCTGGGAAGAGCTGCATCTCACAGCTTCAGCAGGTGTCTCTTATAATAAGTTTTTGGCCAAGATGGCAAGTGACTACCAAAAGCCCCGTGGCCTAACGGTGGTCTTGCCGGAGGATGCCGAGGATTTCCTGAGCCAGATGGACATTGCCAAATTTCACGGGGTAGGAAAGAAGACAGTGGAGCGGCTGCATGAGATGGGGGTCTATACTGGCGCGGATCTTTTAGCCATCCCGGAGATGACTTTGATTGATCGATTTGGACGCTTTGGCTATGATCTCTTTCGTAAGGCGCGAGGCATTCACAATAGCCCTGTCAAGAACCATCGCATCCGCAAGTCGATCGGAAAAGAGCGGACCTACCGCAAGCTACTCTATGCTGAAGATGATATTTTAGAAGAAATTGCCAATCTGTCCAGTAAGGTGGCCCAATCGCTGGAAAAACACGGCAAGCAAGGAAAGACCTTGGTCTTAAAAGTGCGCTATGGAGACTTCACCACCCTGACCAAGCGGATGACATTGACGGAGCCAACACGAGAGGCTGAGTGGATCAATCGTTCCGCCCGACATATTTTTCAAGAAATCGAATCGATAAATACAGGAATCCGTCTCTTGGGTGTCACCATGACCAATTTCATCAATCATACTGAGCTGCCTTTGGTGGAAGAAAAAGAAAACGACTAGTTTGTTCACTAGTCGTATTTTTTGATGTCAAAAAAGGCTGCAATCTCTTCTTCAGTCAGTCCGATCATAGGAGAAATGGTGTGGAGATTGTCTTCTGTCAGTCGATAGACAGTCGGTTCATCAGGCTCAGCCTTCCTTTCAACAGTCCCTTCCTTGCTTCGTGCGGATTCTACTGTAGCAGAAGCGGTGGCAACGGATGAAGAAGAGTCTTTGGTTGCCTCGCCTCCGTCCAGGTCCTTGAAGCGCTCCACCAAGTAGGTCTTGCGCGCAGTACCGGTATTTTTAGTGGCGTAATCAAAGGCGCTGTATTCTCCTAAGAGAATCAGCTTGCTCTTAGAGCGCGTGATGGCAGTATAGATCAAATTACGCTGCAACATCCGGTGGCTTTGATTGGTAATGGGTAAAATCACTACCGGGAACTCACTTCCTTGCGATTTGTGAATACTCATGGCATAGGCTAAGCGAATCTTGTACCATTCATCGCGCGGATAGACGATTTCATTGCCATCAAATTGGATGGTCAATTCATCTTGCTTGGATTCTGTATATTTTCCTGGGAGAAGATCGGTGATGTAGCCGATATCTCCGTTAAAGACATTGCTTTCTGCATCATTGACCAGATGGATGACCTTGTCTCCATCGCGGTATTGGCAGTCTGGCGTGTCAAAAACCACCTGATCTTTGACAGCTGGATTGAGAAGGTCTTGCATGAGCGTATTGATATTGTCAATGCCGGCCTGGCCCTTGTACATGGGTGCCAAGACCTGGATATCTCGAGCAGGGATTTGACTGCGAAGGGCAGCAGAAGTGATTTGTTCGATCATCTTAGGGATGTGTTCGCTTCCGGCTTCGAAATAAGAGCGGTCAGCTTTTCGTTCTGTGAAATCTTGAGGAAGCTTGCCTTGGCGAATGTCTCCTGCCAGTGAGACAATGGTCGAGTCCTCACTCTGACGGAAAATATGCTCCAGTTTGGTCTGAGGGATGCTTGGGATCTGCAAGAGATCAGCCAAGACCTGACCAGGGCTGACGGAAGGTAATTGGTCGGCATCTCCCACAATCAAGAGTTTCGTATCTGTTGCAATATTGCTAAGTAATTGATTAGCTAGCCAGGTATCAACCATGGAAAATTCATCCACAATGATAAAGTCTGCATCTAGGTAGTCCTCTAAGTGGCTGGTGTCATCATCCCCAGTCATCCCCAAATGGCGGTGGATGGTGGCGCTCGGAAGTCCTGTCAGCTCATTCATGCGCCTAGCTGCCCGTCCCGTTGGGGCAGCCAAGAGGATCGGCAGGTCTTGTTTCTTCCGAAGGTCCAGCTGGTGGAGTTGGGCATAGACACTGATCATCCCATTGATAACGGTAGTCTTTCCTGTCCCAGGACCCCCGGTGAGGATAAAGACCTTGTTTTGGATAGCTTGGTGAATCGCCTCTTTTTGAATCGCATCGTAGCGAATCCCCAAATCTTTTTCAACCGCCTCAATCTCCTGGTTGATTTTCTCAGGGTCAAATGAAGCTTGCTTTCCTTTTTCTAGGAGGCGACCGATATGACTGCGAATCCCTTCCTCCGCAAAGAAGAGGCTATTGTCAAAGATCTTGGTGTCCACGTTTTGGACCTTGTCTTCCTCGATGAGGCGTCCTAATTCTTGGGCGACAGTGGAAGGGTCCAATTCTACTGGCCGAGCGGATTCTAAAAGGTCAATGGTATAGCGCAGGAGGTCTTTGGCTTCGATGTAGGTATTTCCAGTCTCGATAGAGTAGCTAAAAAGGCTGTGGATCAGACCCGCGCGGAAACGCTCAGGGGCGTCACTTGCAATCCCCAATTCTTCGGCTAGTTGGTCCGCGATTTTAAAGCCCATGCCTTGGATATCTTCCACCAATCGGTAGGGCTGTTGCTCCACGATCTGGAGGGTTTCTTCTTTATAAAAATCTTGGATCTGAAAGGCCAATTTATTGGGAATGCCATAGTTGGCTAGTTGGGCGAGAATGCGCTCTGCTCCGTAATTCTGACGGAGTTTTTCTACAAAAGCCAGGCGGTTTTTCTTGGAGAGACCAGTGATATCTTCTAATTTTTCAGGGGCCTCCAGAATTTTGTTAATGGTATTGTCTCCATAGAGGTCCACGATTTTTTGAGCCGTTTTGAGCCCAATTCCTTTGAAGTGATCGCTGGAAAAATATTTCACCAAGCCCTTGCTAGAGGGTTTAGCACGTTCATAGCGATTGATTTTGAGCTGTTCTCCGTATTTAGGATGATGGACCAGCTCCCCCCAGAAAGTATAGTCTTCGCCTTCCATAATATCTGCCATAGTGCCCGTTACAATGATCTCAAAATCATCAAAGTCTTCGGCATCTGTATCGCTGATGTCGAGTAAGAGGATTCGAAAAAAACTGCTAGGATTTTCAAAAATAATACGCTCAATAGTACCAGAAAAATAATATTCCATCATTTCTTTCCTTTTTATAAAGCAAGGCTGGGACATACTTGTCTCAGCCTCAGTCTGTTGATCTATACTAATAAGTTTTGAAAGGGTAGATAGGCCATAGTCTAAAGACAGTTTGTCCTTTGATTTGTTCTTTCTTGAAAGCTCCGACCTGACGGCTATCTTTTGAAACGATCCGGTCATCTCCAAGTAAGAGGTATTCATCGTCGAGCAACTTCAAGGTAAATTTAGGATTGCCATCCTTGTCTACTGTAAAGGCTTGGGCTGTATTGGCCAATTGGCGGAAGAGTTCTCCGTTTTCTTCGAACCCTTTTCCAGTGTAGGTTGATTGCAATTTATCTTTTTTGAAACGAGCGATGTAGTCTTTCAAATAGGGCTCATTGGTCTTTTTCCCATTGATGTAGAGAGTATCGTTGTCATACTGGATAGTATCTCCAGGAAGACCGATGACCCGCTTGACGATGTCCTTGGTTTTGCCGTCGTCGTCTTTTTCACTGGCAACGACAATGTCGAAACGATCAATCGAAAGGTGGTTGATCACAAGGAGGTACTCGCTATCAGCCAAGGTCGGATCCATCGAATGACCATCCACCTTGACCGGAGCCCAAAGGAAGACGCGAGAGGCGATGATGAGACCAACGATGATGCTGAAGAGGCCCCATTCTTTAAGGAATCTCACCACTGGTGAGCTAGATGTATGTTTTGAACTTCTTTTTGACATAACTTATCTTTCTAGTAATTTCTTTGCTTTTTCTGTGTTTTTAAAATGGAGTTTGGCACAATAATCCAGAGCTTTCATCCCGTAGGTCTGGAGCAATTTAGCAGCGACTTGGTCAGACTTCGTCCCTGCTCCACTAGGGAGATTAAAGCCCAGTTCCTTGCCCAGATCTTCCAGATTTTGAAGGAAGAGATTGCGGGCGATGATGGAACTAACTGCAACAGCTAAATACTTACCTTCTGCTTTTTCTTCCAAATCAATGGCTTGGGTGACCTGATTTTTTTCGGCTTTCACGTATTTTTGGTAGTTTTTAGCCGTCGTAAAGGCATCGATCACAATTCGCTCTGCTTGGACTCCTTTATTTAATAGAAGATAGATAGCCTGATTGTGCAGGGCCACTTTGACTGAAACAGCATTGTAGCCAGAAGCAATGACTTCATTGTACTTCTTTGGAGACAATAAGAGTGCTTGGTGCTGGATGTTTTCCTCAAGGAGAGGAGCCAATTGCTGAATTTTTCGATCATCCAAGGTCTTTGAATCCCCCACACCGAGCTTTTTGAGCCAGTCGTGCTGGTCAGGTGTGACAAAGGATGCAACGACGGTGAGTCCACCAAAATAAGAGCCGTTTCCGACCTCGTCGGTTCCGATCATGGCTAGATCTGGTCCTGCAGATGAAGTAGTAGAACCTTTAGGGTTCCCAGCATCTTGCCCGAAAAAGGCCAGGTAAGGAGTAAGGTCATTGCCCTGGAGCAAGACTTTTCCAGACTTGTAGATTGAAACGGTCGCTCCCTCTAGTCGAAAGAAATAATCCATATGAGGATTCTTGCTTTGAGTGAGAGAACTGCGATAGGTATGGACAAAATCAAGGATTTGCTCCTGTGTTGGAGTGAGTGTCATACTTTCCATAACCACTATTGTACCACAAATTCAGGGAGAGAGGGAGCAAAAAGAAAGAAAGAATCCACTGGAAAATCCCTGTGAAGAGGGGTTTTGCTACTGACAAAGCTAGCCTTTTTTGGTATAATACCGTGAGGTGATTTTTATGGCGAGCTTAAATAGATATAAATTTACATTTGGAAACAAAGCGCTCACTTTAACAACCAACCATGATAATCTGTTTATGGAAGAAGTCGAACGTGTTGCGAAAGAAAAATACCAAGCAATTAAGGAACAAATGCCAGAGGCAGATGACGAAACCATCGCGATCTTATTGGCAGTAAATAGTTTGTCCATGCAGCTGAATCGCGAGATTGAGTTTGACGACAAAGAAAAAGAATTAGATGATTTTCGTCGCAAAGCTTTAGACGACTTAAAGGATAAATCATCTAAATAAGAGGAGATACATGTTAACTTTCTTAATCTTATTGATTTTGGCATGGAGTTTTTATATTGGTTATGCAAGAGGGATTATCCTCCAGTCCTATTACTTTCTAGTGACCTTAGTGGCCCTCTTGATTGCAGGCGGCAGCTACAAGGGGCTGGCCAAGGTGTTGTCTTTATGGGTTCCTTTTTCGAGTCCCACCCAGCAATCGGTGAATTATTTTTATGCCAACCGCTACCTATTTCAATTAGATGACATCTTTTATGCAGGTTTAGCTTATGTATTGATTTTTGCGATGATCTACCTGATTGGTCGTGTGATTGGGATCTTTATGCACTTGGTACCCCAGCCAGAAAAACTGGAGGATCGCAAGTATCAAATTGGAGCGGGTGTGATCGCCGTCGTGATTACTCTCTTGGTCATCCAAATGGGCTTGACTGTCCTCTCAACGGTTCCCATGGCTTCCATCCAAAATAGACTAAATGCAAGTGGATTGATCCGCTTTATCATCCTTCATACCCCGATCAGTTCCAGTCTGTTCCACAACTTGTGGGTGACTGCGATTATCGGAGCTTAAGGAGCAAAAATGAAGAAAGGAGTGAGACAAGTCCGATTCAAGGAAGGACGCTCACTTTTTTTGTAGGAGAAACATGAATAAAAAAATCTTAGATATTCTGGAGTTTGACAAGGTCAAGCAACTCTTTGAACCCTATCTACAGACAGAACAAGGGGAGATGGAGCTAGCAGCCCTTACTCCAACTGATAAAAAAGAAAGCATCGAAACGGCCTTTACGGAGCTAGAAGATATGGAGCAGATCCTCTTGGAAGAGCCTCGCTTTGCCGTATCGACCATTCAAGATGTCCGTCCAGTGGCCAAGCGTTTGGAGATGGAGGCATCCCTCAATATCGATGAATTACTAGCGCTAAAAGCTGTCCTTCGGGTGACACATGAGCTCACGGATTTCTACGACAACTTGGAAAATGTCCGTCTGGAAAGGCTCAATCGCCTCTTTGACAACTTGGTGGATTTACCACGCCTACAAGGTGGACTTCAAGCTATCAACGAAGGAGGCTTTGTCGAGTCTTTTGCCAGTGAAAAATTGGCCAAAATCCGTCGCCGAATCCAGGAAAATGAACACCAGGTCAGAGAGATTCTACAAGATCTGCTGAAAAGCAAGGTCGATATGTTAGCGGATGTTGTGATTGCTAGTCGGAATGGCCGCAATGTTCTACCAGTAAAAAACACCTATCGCAACCGGATTGCAGGGGTGGTCCACGATATCTCAGCCAGCGGGAATACCGTTTATATCGAGCCTCGGGCAGTCGTCAATCTTAATGAAGAAATTGCCAACCATCGAGCCGATGAACGGTATGAAATCATTCAGATTCTGGAGGAATTATCTGACACCCTGCGCCCTCATGCAGCAGAAATTGCAAATAATGCTTGGATTATCGGTCACTTAGACTTGATCAAGGCCAAGTATCGGTTTATGCGCGATTATAAGGCAGTGGTACCAGAGGTTAGTAGCAATCGCTCTATTCAGCTCTTGCAATTACGTCATCCCTTGATTGAAAATGCTGTCGCGAATGACCTGCATTTTACCGAGGACTTGACAGAAATCGTGATTACCGGTCCCAATACAGGGGGGAAAACCATCATGCTAAAAACGCTGGGACTAGCGCAAATTATGGCCCAGTCTGGTCTTCCCATCCTAGCAGATCCAGGTAGTCGTGTGGGCATCTTCTCACAGGTCTTTGCAGATATTGGAGATGAACAATCGATCGAGCAGAGCTTGTCGACCTTCTCCAGTCATATGACCAATATCGTATCTATCTTAAATCAAGTGGATACCGCCTCCTTGATCCTTCTGGATGAGTTGGGGGCTGGAACCGATCCTCAAGAGGGGGCTGGCCTTGCTATTGCTATCCTAGAAGACCTGCGTTTACGCGGGATTAAGACCATGGCGACAACCCACTATCCAGAGCTCAAGGCTTATGGAATTGAGACTGCAGGGGTGCAAAATGCCAGCATGGAGTTTGACACAGCAAGTCTGCGTCCTACCTATCGCTTCATGCAAGGAGTTCCTGGTCGCTCCAATGCCTTTGAGATCGCCCGCCGTTTGGGCTTGTCTGAGACCATTATCCAGGATGCCATGAAGATGACCAATACGGATAATGATGTCAATCAAATTATTGAAAAATTGGAGGCGCAGACCTTAGAAAGTCGCAAGCGCTTGGATACCATTCAAGAGGTCGAGCAAGAAAATCTTAAATTCAATCGTGCTCTTCGAAAACTCTATAACGAACTGACCAGAGAGAGAGAAACAGAGCTCAATAAGGCGAGAGAAGAGGCCAAGGAAATTGTGGACATGGCCCTCTCAGAGAGTGACCGTATCCTTCAAGGACTTCACGCAAAATCCCAGTTGAAACCACATGAGATCATTGAAGCCAAGTCTCAGTTGAAAAAACTCGCTCCTGAGACCGTTGACCTTTCTAAAAACAAGGTCTTGAAAAAAGCCAAAAAAGCGCGTGCTCCTAAGGTAGGTGATGAAATCTTGGTTATCAGCTATGGCCAACGTGGAACCCTGGTCAAGCAACTCAAAGATGGCCGCTGGGAGGCGCAAGTCGGCTTGATCAAGATGACCTTGGAAGAAAAAGAATTCAACCTTATCAAGGCTGAAAAAGAAGCAACTCAACCTAAGAAACGCCAGGTGAATGTCGTCAAACGTTCGAACACGAGTGGGCCGAGAGCGCGTCTGGACCTCCGTGGGAAACGCTATGAAGAGGCCATGCAAGAGCTAGATGGCTTTATCGATCAAGCGCTGCTCAACAACATGGCACAAGTCGATATCATCCACGGGATTGGGACGGGTGTCATCCGTGAAGGGGTGACCAAATACCTCCGCCGCAACAAACACGTCAAAAGTTTTGAATATGCCCCACAAAATGCAGGTGGTAGCGGCGCGACTATTGTTACGTTTAAAGGATAAGTCAAGCCCTAGCTTTTCATTAGCTAGATTCAGATTGAAGAAAAAGTTATCTTAGAAACTTTCCTTAGGTGAGTACGGACGTCAGCCAACTTCGAAGAAGTTCCATGACTTAGTTTTGAGCCTAAGGTCTCAAAACTCCCGAGTGACTGAAACAATTGTGTTTCAGTCACTTTTATCACGGCGGAAAGTTTCAGTATATGTTTGAATGAGCCTATTAGTATGTATCAGTTTTAATTATTCTATATCACTTAAGTTGTTTTAAGTAAAAAAATTTATCTACATTCTAAATCCTAGCTGTTTATCAGCTAGTTTTTTTAAAATCTTACATAATGAAAATATTTGAAAGTTGTTGAAAAGGATTCGCTTTTAAATCTGATTTTCAGTAGGTCCTCCTTTTTAAAAGTGCTATAATAGAGGCAATGAATGATTTGGGAGGATACGCATGCGTAAACGTGAAAGTGCAGATTCGTGTACAACGATTCTAGTCGGAAAAAATGCTAGCTATGATGGTTCGACCATTGTAGCACGAACAGAGGATTCTCAAAATGGCGTTTTTACGCCCAAGAAATTGATCGTGGTCAAACCGGAAGATCAACCGCGTCATTACAAGTCTGTTTTATCAACTTTTGAAATCGACTTGCCAGATAATCCAGTTCGCTATACAGCGGTTCCAGATGCCATTCCTAAAGACGGGATCTGGGGAGAAGCTGGGATCAATGTCTATAATGTAGCCATGAGTGAGACAGAGACCATTACGACCAATAGCCGTGTGCTAGGGGTAGATCCCCTAGTAGAGAGTGGCATCGGTGAGGAAGACATGCTGACCTTGGTCTTGCCTTATGTTAAGACCGCCCGCGAAGGGGTCTTGCGTCTCGGAAAGATTTTGGAAGAGTACGGAACTTATGAGTCTAACGGGATCGCCATTTCAGATGTGAATGAAATCTGGTGGTTGGAAACCATCGGAGGTCACCACTGGATGGCGCGCCGTGTCCCTGATGATGCCTATGTGACCAACCCGAACCAACTGGGAAGTGATTATTTTGAATTTGGCAATCCCGATGAGTTTCTTTGTGACCCGGATCTTGAACATTTTGTCACAGAGCACCATTTGATTCTGGATCAAGAAGGGAAAGGTTTTAATCCACGCTATGCCTTTGGTAGCCAAAAAGACAAGGATCGCCACTACAATACACCGCGGGCTTGGGCCATCCAGCGTTTCCTCAATCCTGAAATCGAGCAGGATCCACGGAGTTTTGAGATTCCTTGGTGTCAAAAACCCTATCGCAAGGTGACGATTGAAGATGTCAAATATGTCTTGAGCAACCACTACCAAGACACTATCTACGATCCCTATGGCCCTGAAGGAGATCACGTGAGTCAGCGGACCTTCCGGACGATCGGGATCAACCGGACCAGCCAGACAGCGATTCTGCAATTGCGTCCCAATAAACCACAAGAAACGACAGGTATCCAATGGATTTCTTATGGCTCCATGCCTTACAATACAGCCGTCCCTTTCTTTACCCAAGTGGATACAACGCCAGACTACTTTGCCAATACGACGGCTAAGGTAACAACGGATTCCTTCTACTGGGCCAACCGGATTATTGCAGGACTAGCAGATCCTCACTATGCTCACCATGTTGGTGATTTGGATGATTACCAAGAAACAACAATGGCCTGGGGACATGCGCGCATCAATAAAGTCGATCGTGCACTTGCAGCAGGTGACACCGTTGATTTTGAGGCGGAAAACCAAGCTATGAGTGATCAAATCCAGGAAGCGACAGATCAACTCTTGGACAAGATTTTGCTCGATGCTAGCAACCTCATGACCAATCACTTCTCCTTGAGTGATTAAAAACTGTGTATTTTCAGGTAGTTTACAAGATATTTTCAGAAACGATTGACAAACTTTTGAGAATCGATTAAAATAGAGAAAATTATATACGACCGAATGAAGTTTGCAGGAGCGTGAGTGACTGTGAATGGACGGAACTCTGGAGAGACCAGAAATGGCACCGAAGGGGCAAGGTAGAGGATGCATCTACTCAAACTCTCAGGTAAAAGGACAGAGCGAAAGATAGGGGAAGTTCCCTATTTTAAGCAGGACCAGAGTACATGTTTGACATGTGCTCTTTCTTTTTCTCTTTTCTGTCGAGCGGTCGATGAAAAAGGAGACAGAAAATGGATCATGTATTGCAGTTTTTTCAGCAGATCGATAATTTAGTGTGGGGCGCCCCCTTATTGGTGCTCTTGGTAGGAACAGGGATCTACCTGACGCTTCGCTTGGGATTGCTTCAGATACGCTACCTTCCAAAAGCTTTTCGCTTGATCTTTACAGAAGATGAGGGACACGGGGATATCTCGAGCTTCGGAGCCCTTGCGACAGCTCTAGCGGCTACTGTAGGGACGGGGAATATTGTAGGGGTAGCTACAGCGATTCAGACAGGTGGCCCAGGTGCCCTCTTTTGGATGTGGATGGCAGCCTTCTTTGGAATGGCGACCAAGTATGCAGAAGGGTTCTTAGCCATTCGTTATCGGACCAAGGATGACAACGGTCATATCTCAGGTGGTCCCATGTACTACATTCTTCACGGGATGGGAGAGAAGTGGCGACCATTGGCTATTTTCTTTGCGGTTGCAGGAGTGTTGGTAGCCCTCTTTGGGATCGGAACCATGACCCAGGTTAATTCCATTACGGGATCCCTTCAAGCAAGTTTTGGAACAGCTCCAGAAGTAGCTAGTGTAGTGATTGCTCTGGTGGTTTCGACCATCATCTTTGGAGGGATTCACTGGATTTCCAAAGTCTCTGAAAAAGTGGTTCCTTTTATGGCTGCTGCCTATATCTTTGCGACTGTCACGATCATTGCCTTGCATCTGGACCAATTGCTTCCAGCCTTGAAATCGGTCTTTTCGGGTGCTTTTACAGGGACTGCAGCCATGGGAGGTTTCACAGGAGCAACGGTCAAAATGGCTATCCAAAAAGGGGTGGCGCGTGGAGTTTTCTCTAATGAATCTGGTCTCGGATCTGCACCCATTGCAGCAGCAGCGGCGAAGACCAATGAGGCCGTCGAGCAAGGGTTGATCTCCATGACGGGAACCTTTATTGATACCATTATCATCTGTAGTTTGACAGGACTTTCACTCTTGGTTTCAGGTGAGTGGATGGCTAAGGGCAGCACGAGCACCCTGACTCAGGATACGTTTACAGGCGTCTTTGGTCCAGTCGGAGGTATCATTCTAACGCTATGCTTGGTGCTTTTTGCGACCACGACTATTCTTGGATGGTCTTATTACGGAGAGCGGTGTTTTGAATTCCTATTTGGTGTCAAACATATCAACCTCTATCGGACCTTCTTTGTCTTTATGGTTGGACTGGGAGCCTTCCTTAAGCTGGATCTGGTCTGGGTGATCGCGGATATTGTGAATGGGCTGATGGCTTTGCCCAACCTGATCGCCCTTTTAGCTCTCTCCCCTGTCATCATCAAAGAAAGCAAACAATACTTTAAGAAATAAGAAAACCCAGATCGCGAGATCTGGGTTTTCTTGTCTATTTGAGATAGGCTCATTTAATAGCGTTTTTCTTTTGGCCAGCTGCTCATTTCGGCGATGGCAGTGAAGAGCACATCTGTCGAAGAGTTGAGGGCTGTTTCGCAAGAGTCTTGGATGACCCCGATGATAAAGCCGACGCTGACGACTTGCATGGCCAAATCATTGGTGATACCAAAGAGGCTACAAGCAACAGGGATGAGAAGGAGAGATCCTCCAGCAACTCCAGATGCTCCACAAGCAGAGATAGCCGCTACGACACTCAGGATGAGCGCCGTTCCAAAGTCAACCTGAATGTGCAAGGTATTGGCAGCAGCTAGCGTCAAAATATTGATCGTCACGGCTGCGCCTGCCATGTTTACAGTTGAACCAAGTGGAATGGAGACAGAATAGGTGTCCGGATTCAGCCCCAACTCTTCACAGAGACGCATATTGACAGGGATATTGGCTGCAGAACTTCGAGTGAAGAAGGCTGTTACCCCACTGACACGGAGGCATTTAAAAACTAGGGGATAAGGGTTCTTGCGGATCATGAAAAAGACGATCAATGGATTGATGACCAGGGCTACAAAAGCCATGGTACCAACCAAAACAAGTAAGAGAATCCCGTAGTTACTAAGGGCACTGAGCCCTTGGCCAGCGATGGTCGTGAAGACCAAGCCTAAGATCCCAAATGGAGCTAGGTTGATAATCCACTCAACAATTTTTGAAGTGATGTATGCTAGGGTTTGCAGGAGGTCTTTACTGTGTTCACTCGCCTCTCTCATAGCGATCCCAAAGACAGTTGCCCAAGAAAGGATCCCGATGTAGTTAGCTTGCTGCAAGGCGTTGACCGGGTTGTCGACGATCTTGAGCAAGAGGTTACTAATCACTTCGCCAATCCCGTTTGGAGAGGATCCTTCAGCGGCCTTTCCAGTCAGGGTAATGGTGATCGGGAAGATGTAATTGACCAAAACAGCAACGAAGGCGGCTGCAAAGGTTCCTAGGAGATAGAGGACGATGACCTTTTTCATATTGGTCTCTGTCCCTTTTTGGTGTTGGGAGAGGGCATTTGCGACGAGCGCAAAGACCAGAAGGGGTGCGATCGCACGGAGCCCCCAACAAAGAACTCTCCTAAGAGTCCAATGCCAGTTGCTTTCGGGAAGATAAGTGCTAGGATGACTCCAAGTACAATCCCGATTGCGATCCTTTTCATAAGGTTGGTTTTATTCCAAGTTGTAATCAATCGATGAATCATGTAGGACCTCCTTAAAAAATAATTAAGGAATATTATACGATAGTTAGGGGGGGAAAGCAATGAAATTTTCAAAAAATAGCCTTATTTCCGAATATTTGATATAATTATACTATTCTTTGGTAGAAAGGCCCGAATAAATGAGTCAAGCTTTCCAACGTTATTTCAGTAAAATAGATTGGACAAAGATTTTTGATGATCTGATATCAAAATGTATTTCTCTGATTTTTGTCTTTCTTTTATTTTTTATCGCTAAAAAGGTCATCCATAGCCTGGTCAAGCGGATATTAACCCCTTCCTTTAAGTATACGGTGCAGGATGAAGCCCGTAAAAAAACGATTCTCCGTTTGGTTGAGAGCCTCTTAAACTATTGTTTGTATTTCATCTTGATCTACTGGATTTTGTCGATTCTGGGTCTTCCGGTCTCTAGTCTCTTGGCTGGTGCTGGGATTGCTGGGGTGGCGATTGGGATGGGAGCCCAGGGCTTTCTTTCCGATTTGGTCAATGGTTTCTTCATCCTTTTAGAACGCCAGCTGGACGTGGGAGACAATGTTCGTCTCACGAATGGGTCTATTAATATTGCCGGCATCGTCAGTAGTGTCGGGATTCGGACGACCCAGGTACGGGACTTTGATGGGACTCTCCACTTTGTTCCGAATCGTAATATCACCGTCGTCAGCAATCTCTCACGCGGCGATATGCGCGTACTGATCGATATTCCGCTAGACGCAAATACCGATCTCGACAAGATCTATCAGGTGATTGCTCAGGTCAACCAGTCAGAACAAGACAAACACCCAGAAGTGTTGACAGGTCCTACGATTTTAGGCCCACAGATCGAAAAAAATGGTCGTTATTCCTTCCGCATCGCTATGACTGCGCAAAATGGAACCCAGACGACTGTCTATCATACCTACTATAAACTCTACCATGATGCCTTGATGGAAGCAGGGATTAGCCTACCGACAGGAAAGAACGGGATCATGTAACACAAAAAAGAGGCTGGGACAAAAGTCCTAGCCTCTCAATTATTTTTTGATTGTCGAGCAAGACGCAGTGGTTGAGTGGGCTCTACTACGCTGATTTCATCAGCTTTTACAGCCCTACTCAACTGTGCGGAGGTGGGACGACGAAATCGAATTCTAACGAATTACCGATTTCTGTCCCACTCTCTTTTTTGGTCTATTTTAAGTGGCAGTATTTGAAATCCAGCTTTTTAATCTGGTCCCAATTTTTTCGAGCCTCTGGTGGCAAGACGATGAGTTGCTTGCGCAGCATAGTCGTGATTTCAAGATTTAAGGATTCGATCGGGAGGGCAATGGCTACGGAACTTTTTGCCCTTTGGATCTTGTCCATGCAACATTCAATATGATGGCAAGCTGCGCCGGTCTGTGATTGACGGCTAGCTGCGATTTCTTGTCGCATATTGGAGAGTAATTGGACCAATTCAGACTTAAGGAATTCGATCGTATCTGATTTTTCTTGAGCTAAAAGAAACATAAGCACACCTCCTTTTGCTATAGTTTAATACTAATTTATTAAAAATGCAAGGGGGTAAAGTAAAAAAAATAAAATTTTTTTAGAAAAAGATACAGAAAAAGAGAGGGCTTACATCTCCCCACTACAGAAGGTCGAACCCCTTGTCTTAAAAATGGCTTTCCTCACTTGGGACGGGGTGTCTTGACAGAGGTCTGTAACTACAAAAAAACTCCTGAAACATACTGGTTTCAGGAGTTGAGAGGCTTTGACCCGAAGGTCTCAAAGAAAAATATCGATTGATTATACAAGACCTTGTGCAATCATCGCATTTGCGACATTTTCAAAGGCAGCGATGTTGGCACCTGCAAGGTAATCTTTACCAAGACCGTAAGTTTCTGCAGTTGTTTTAGCAGTGTTGAAGATGTTGGTCATGATGTCTTTCAAACGTCCGTCCACTTCTTCGCGTGTCCATGAAAGACGTTGGCTGTTTTGGCTCATTTCAAGAGCAGATACAGCAACCCCACCAGCATTAGCTGCTTTAGCAGGTCCGTAAAGGATACCATTTTCTTTGTATACGTTGATGGCATCGATGTTACTTGGCATGTTTGCTCCTTCAGAGACAACTTTCACACCTTGAGCGACCAAACGTTTTGCAGCATCGCCATCGATTTCATTTTGAGTTGCACATGGAAGAGCGATGTCATAGTTACCAGCATAAGTCCATACAGAACCTTCGTAGTAAGTAGCAGTTGGTTTTTCAGCAGCGTATTCAGTCAAACGTGCACGACGTTTTTCTTTGACGTCTGTAAGAAGGTCGAAGTCAATACCGTTTTCGTCGATCACGTAACCGTTTGAGTCAGATACAGAGATAACAGTTGCACCAAGTTCAGTTGCTTTTTGAAGAGCGTATTGAGCAACGTTACCAGAACCTGAGATCACGACTTTCTTACCAGCAAAGCTGTCGCCGTTTGCTTTGAGCATTTCTTCAGTGTAGTAAACCAAACCATAACCAGTTGCTTCTGGACGGATCAAGCTACCACCGAAACCAAGAGGTTTACCAGTCAAGACACCAGCATCAAATTGGCGAAGGCGTTTGTATTGACCGTAAAGGTATCCGATTTCACGTCCACCAACCCCGATATCACCAGCTGGGACATCAAGAGAAGGACCGATATGTTTTTGCAATTCCGTCATGAAGCTTTGGCAGAAACGCATCACTTCAGCGTCTGTTTTTCCTTTAGGATCGAAGTCAGATCCACCTTTACCACCACCGATAGGAAGACCAGTCAAGACGTTTTTGAAGATTTGTTCGAAACCGAGGAATTTTAAGATCCCTTGGTTAACAGTTGGGTGGAAACGAAGACCACCTTTGTAAGGACCTACAGCAGAGTTGAATTGAACACGGTAACCACGGTTTACTTGGATGTTTCCTTCACGGTCAACCCAAGGAACACGGAAAGAAATTACGCGTTCAGGTTCTGTAATACGAGCCAAAATGTTTTCTTCGATGTATTCAGGATGTTTTTCAAAAACAGGTTCCAAAGTGCTGAGGAACTCTTCAACAGCTTGAAGGAATTCAGCTTCGTGGCCATTACGAGCTTTTACAGTTTCGAAGGTGCTTTGGATATATTCTTTAGCAGTTGTCATGTTAATTCTCCTTTGTGAATGAAACGAAAACCAGCAAACCCGCTAGGGGAGTGGTTTTGAGACAGTTGACAAACAATGTCATGTTTTTTTACATGGATCATTATAGCAGACTTTTTTTGGCTTGTAAAGAAAAAAGTTGAATTTTCTGAAAATTTTATCACTAGTAGGAAAGTCCGAATGTTTGGAAGAATTTTTAGCTTTGATTGTCCGGAAGCTTCCAAGTGATGGTATAATGAAAGAAGAAAATAGAGAGCATCCCGAACGATTCTGTTGGTGGTGTTTCAAAAAAGGAGTACAAGATGGTATCGACAAAGACGCAAATTGCTGGTTTTGAATTTGACAACTGCTTGATGAATGCGGCAGGTGTAGCCTGTATGACCACTGAGGAATTAGAAGAAGTGAAGAACTCAGCTGCTGGGACCTTTGTGACCAAGACAGCGACCTTAGAATTCCGTGCTGGTAATCCAGAGCCACGCTACCAAGATGTGCCGCTTGGTTCGATCAATTCGATGGGGCTACCTAACCAAGGGTTGGACTATTATTTGAATTACTTATTAGAGTTGCAAGAAACGGATCCTGACCGGACTTTCTTCTTATCTCTCGTCGGCATGTCTCCTGAAGAGACCCATACCATCTTGAAAAAGGTGCAAGACAGTGACTTTAAAGGTTTGACAGAATTGAACCTATCTTGCCCCAATGTCCCTGGGAAACCTCAGATCGCCTATGATTTTGATACGACAGATCGGATCTTGTCTGAGGTCTTTGCCTATTTCACCAAACCTCTAGGGATCAAGTTGCCACCTTATTTTGATATCGTTCATTTTGATCAAGCAGCAGCGATCTTTAACAAATACCCGCTCAAGTTTGTCAACTGCGTCAACTCAATCGGAAATGGCCTCTACATTGAGGATGAATCCGTGGTGATCCGTCCGAAGAACGGATTTGGTGGGATTGGTGGTGAATACATCAAACCAACGGCACTCGCCAATGTCCATGCCTTTTACCAACGTCTGAATCCAGAAATTCAGATTGTGGGGACTGGGGGAGTCTTGACTGGTCGCGATGCCTTTGAGCATATCCTTTGTGGGGCTAGTATGGTGCAAATCGGAACGACGTTGCATAAAGAAGGAGTAGGAGCTTTTGAACGCATCA
Organism: Streptococcus sp. 27098_8_66; assembly: GCF_041431945.1. Lineage (NCBI taxonomy): Bacteria > Bacillati > Bacillota > Bacilli > Lactobacillales > Streptococcaceae > Streptococcus > Streptococcus sp. 27098_8_66. The sequence goes on from NZ_JAPVYS010000004.1 coordinate 98,695, forward strand.
CTGCGGAGCTCATAGTCATCATGGAAGAAAAAGGATATCAAAGTCTGGAAGACTTCCGTGGGAAATTGCACTACATTGACTAATCATTCGAAAAGAACTTCCTCAAGTGGAAACTTGGGGAAGTTTTTTATGGTTTCTCGTCAAGAGAGAACATTCTGTTCCTAGTTTTAGGAATTTTCTATTTTTATAGAGAGAAAAAGGTGTACAATAGAGGTGCAAAGGAAGGTGATTTCTATGGAAGAAAGGGACGTGATTCAAGAGGCAAGGACGAAGATCACCCTTCTTCAAACAGCCTTTTCTAAAGGATTCACTCCCAGTCCAGATGCCCTTCGATTTCGAGAAAATCTAGATCAGATGTTGAAAGGTTTACGAAAGGCTAGGCGGGTAGACAATCGTCTGTTGATTGAGATGGAAAAGTTTTATCAGACCGCCAGTCTATTGATTGGTCTGGGTGGGCTAGCTTTGAACGAAGAGGCCTTTCAAGCTTGGCGAGCTTATGATCACTGGCATTACGAGGTTGTGAAGCCTCAGTTACAGGTCTATGGACCGACGGTAGTTTTATAGTTGATGTGCCTTGAGTTTGTCTACAGATATTCAGAGGAGGTGTTGGTCATGGTAGTCCTTCATGATTTTCTACATCAGTTAACCCTATCGTTTTGGAACTTCTATTACTCGCTCTTTTTCTTATTTGAAAAATAAGAAGGATTGAATCCCTTTTACATATAGTAGAAGGGATTTTTGATGCAGAATCCTTGAAAATCTGAGGCTCTTGGATTATGATGGAGCTAATAGATAAGAAGCGTTCCTTGTGGGGAATGCAGGAAGCGAGGAAAAAAGATGGCAGAGATTTATCTAGCAGGTGGCTGTTTTTGGGGCTTAGAGGAATATTTTTCACGGATCCCCGGTGTAGAAGAGACGACGGTGGGCTATGCCAATGGCCAGGTAGAAACGACCAACTACCAACTGATCAAGGAAACGGATCATGCAGAAACTGTTCAGGTCATCTACGATCCAGATAAAATCACCCTACGAGCGATTCTGCTCTACTATTTCCGGGTGATCGATCCCCTGTCCATTAACAAGCAGGGAAATGATCGAGGCCGCCAATATCGGACTGGTGTTTATTACCTAGATGAGGCAGATCGTGAAGTGATCGCCCACCTGTTTGCTGAAGAAGAGAAGCAACTGGGCCGCAAAATTGCGGTTGAGTTGGAACCCTTGCGCCACTACATCCTAGCTGAGGACTACCACCAAGACTACCTCAAGAAGAATCCTGGAGGCTATTGCCATATCGATGTGACGGATGCTGAGCAGCCCTTGATTGATCCGTCAGCCTATCAGAAGCCAGATCAAGAAACCTTAAAGGCGAAACTGACAGCAGAACAGTACCAAGTCACCCAAGAAAGTGCGACGGAACGCCCGTTCCACAATGCCTATGATCAGACCTTTGAAGAGGGGATCTATGTGGATATTACGACGGGGGAGCCTCTCTTCTTTGCCAAGGATAAGTTTGCATCTGGCTGCGGATGGCCAAGTTTCTCCCGTCCCATTGCCAAAGATGTCGTCCACTATTACCAGGACCATAGCCATGGAATGGAGCGGATCGAAGTTCGTTCCCGCTCGGGCAATGCCCATCTCGGCCATGTCTTCACCGATGGACCCAAAGACCAAGGTGGCCTTCGCTATTGCATCAATTCGGCCTCTTTGCGCTTTATTCCAAAAGAAGAGATGGAGCAAGAAGGCTATGGTTATTTGTTAAAAGCATTGAGATAATAGAAAAAGCATCTTAGAAACTTTCCTTAGGTGAGTACGGACGTCAGCGAACTTCGAAGAAGTTCCATGACTTTGTTTTGAACCTAAGGTTTCAAAACTCCCGAGTGCCAGAAACATCACTGTTTCAGGCACTTTTCTCACAGCGGAAAGTTTCAGTAGATGCTTGCACCAGTTGAAAATCGTGATGATGTTTTCCGGCGGTTTACTGCAGATGATTTATGTCAAAAAGTTCCTCTGCATTCTAAGGGGAGGAAGCCTCTTTTATAAATTTTAGAAACGAAAGAAAAACTAAAATATAGTGTTCTCAATAAAGGTAATCTATGCTATAATAAATATCATTTTCATGAAATTCCAAATTAAAAAAGTAGAGATGAAATTATGAAATATTTGAAACATACGATTGCCTTGCTATGTTTTTCCTTTATGGCTTTATTTGTTGTAGTAATGGCTGCGATAAAAATTACAACCTTATTCAGTGGGAGCATTACCATCTTTTATAGTATCCAGCTAGCTCTTGAGGTGTTGCTGAGTCTTGGGATCATCCTCTGGATGAAACGGGAAAAACTTCCGATAACGTTTACCGCTTCAAAATGGAAGTGGTCTTATCTGATTTACTTTTTCCTTATTTTCCTTTTAAATATGATGACGATGTGGATTGCTACAATATTTCAAAACTATATTGTTCCCGCACCAAATGATTTATTACCTAGACTACCAGATTCAGTGTTTTTGAAGGGAACTGGTATAGTAGTTTTTTTGAAATTCGTTCAGTCTATTATGACTGGTCCAATTTTGGAAGAACTACTTTGCCGTGCCTATGTGATGAATGCCTTTTTTAAAAATAGTCGCTTTCATTTAGATGTATTAGTATCAGCTCTGCTTTTTTCAGGGCTTCATCTTGCGTTTGTGTTTCGCGATCCGATCTCCTTCCTGCTCTTTTTTGTTGGAGGGGTATTCTTAGCAGAAATTTATAAAAAACACAGGGATCTACGATTGGTTATCCTCTTGCATGCTTTTTACAACTTTTTACCTTACTGGAAACCAATTTGGATCTTCGTCTACAATTATATCTACTGGCATTTTTTGGTGTGACAAGTCTATTGTTTCAGTAGTAAATCATTTAGAAGTTCTGTTTTGCAGAACTTTTTTTCTCCTCTGGAAATTTGTGATACAATGAAGAGAAAGTATTTCAATGACAGCTCAATTTGTTGGCGGATCATTGGAGAAACTAGGTACGAAGAAGAGGTAGGAATGTTAGAGAAGTGGGAGAATGTGAAAGGGATCATCAAAAAGATGGGGAAAGAGCTATCGGCAGCCTTTGACTGGGCTTTTGATCGTCTCTTTTCAAGGATTCAGCTGACCAATGAACAGTTTATCTATGTGCTCTTGTCTGTCGTTTTTATCGTGGCCAATGCCATCTTATGGGTGCAAAAGTTCCAAGGCTTTCCGATCACCGCAACCGAATGGCCAGAGGTTGTGTACAAGGCAAAAACACCGGCTGATCAGATTCCTCATACAGCGCGGATCATGGCCAATGGAGATCAGCTCTATCATGATTTGGTCTATATGAGCGCGCAAAAAGAAGATGGGACCTATGATTTTCATGAAAATTATGAGTATGTCAAACCCTGGCTACAAAAGGCGGATCTGGTCTTGGGCGATTTTGAGGGAACCATTAACCCCAATTACTATTTGTCAGGTTATCCCCTCTTTAATGCGCCGAGCGAAGTCGTACCAGCCATCAAGGATGCTGGTTATGATGTCATGGATTTGGGACACAACCACATCCTGGATTCAGGTCTAGAAGGGGTCTATTCGACAGCCAAAGCCTTTGAAGATGTAGGCATCACCCCTGTCGGTGTCTACACGCATGAAAAGAGAGGCCAGGCCCCCTTGGTGATCAAGGAAGTGAATGGCATCAAGATTGCTATTCTAGCCTACGCTTATGGGTTTAATGGAATGGAAACGACCCTTACTCCAGAGGAGCAAGCAGATGTCTTGTCTGATCTGGATGAAGAGCGGATGAAGGCGGAGATCCAAAAGGCGGAGCAAGAGGCTGATATTACTATCGTCATGCCCCAGATGGGAATTGAGTACCAGTTGGAGCCAACAGAAGAGCAAAAAGAACTCTACCACAAGATGGTTTCTTGGGGAGCTGATATCGTCTTTGGTGGGCATCCCCATGTTGTAGAGCCTGCTGAAGTGGTCAATAAAGATGGTCAAAACAAGCTTATCATCTACTCGATGGGGAATTTCCTGTCCAATCAGCGTCTGGAAACTATGGGAGATGTGGAGACTGCCCAATGGACAGAGCGAGGGGTCTTGATGGATGTGACCATCGAAAAGGTTGGTCGCAAGACAAAGATCAAGACAGCTACTGCTCATCCAACCTGGGTCAGTCGGACTCCGAAGGGCACCTATTCTCCTGAAGGCTATGACTTGTACAAGTACCAGACCTATATCTTGGAAGATTTTATCCAGGGTGGCAAATACCGCAACAAGCTGGATGAGGAGACCAAGGAGAGAGTGGACACGGCCTACCGAGAAATGAAGGAACATGTTCACTTGGACTGGCCTCAGAGTGGAAAGGAATAGAGCATGGAAGGAAATGTGAACTGGATCCTGCTTGGGATCCTAGGATTGATCGTGGTGATTTGGGCAACCAAATTTCTTACGGCCATCCGTCTCAAGCAAAAGCTGAAGAAGGCTTGGGATGGAGCGCCTTTCTTTCGCAAGAAAGATACAGAAGAAAGTTTGATAGACAGCCTGGCTTATCCGGCTAAGGGAAAGACGATCGATAGCCAAGTGGATGATCAGACCTGGCATGATTTGGCTTTGGATTCGGTCTTTGATCAGCTCAACTATACCCAATCGAGCCTTGGGGCAGAAGCTCTCTATCAAAACATGCGCCTGCTGGAATTCCAGCTTCAGGACCAGCTTCATGACTTAGAAGCCTTCTTTGAAGAGCATCCGGATTTGCGGCTCAAGGTCCAGGTCATTTTCAACCAACTGGGCAAGAAGAACCACAACATGGCGCGTAGCATTGTCGCAAATCCCGGCAAGCGTTATGCAGGTTTGCCCCTCTATCTAGCCTTGGCCTGCCTTCCTATTCTCTGTCTCTTTGCCATCCCCTTTGAGCCAGTCGGGGCCATTACCCTCTTGGTGATCAGTGTGGTCTTTAATATCGTCTTTTCGAGTTTGCGCAATTGGTCCAATAGAATCCGTCTGGACAATGTTAGCTATCTGGTCCGCATCTTTGCTTCGGCAGAACGCTTGAGCCATCTAGCCTTGCCACAACAAGAAGAACTCAAGCAGGCAGTCAAACCCTTTAAGAAAACGCGGATCCTTGCCAGTGTCTTACAGAGTCCAACGGGGACCTCTGAGATGGAAATTATTCTCCTCTACATCAACGTCCTCTTTTTACTCCCGCAGATCGCTCAGGTTTATATTTACAATCAGGTGAAGACTCATCAAAAAGAGGCCCAGAAGCTTCTGGATCTCCTAGGAGAGATGGAAGTCGCCATTAGTCTCTTGCGCCACAAGCGAGACCTAGAAGTGGTCTGCCAGCCAGTCTTTACGGAAACGGGTGGCATTGAGGGTGAGACGCTCTATCATCCCTTGCTGTCTAATCCGATTGCGAATGATGTGCATTTTCAAAAAAACATGGTCATCAGTGGGGACAATGCGTCCGGGAAATCGACCTATTTGAAAACTGTCGCCATCAATGCCATTCTGGCTCAAGGATTAGGCTTTGCCTATGGTGAAAGATTGGCTCTTCCCTATGGTCATGTCCTAACGGCTATGGATGTGAGTGATGACATTGAAGTTGGAGATAGCTACTTTATCACGGAGAGCAAAGCTATTTTGCGCATGATTCAGCATCTGAAAAAGCCTGGTTTTCACTACTTCTTTATTGACGAGCTCTTTAAGGGGACCAATACCATCGAGCGGATCGGATCAGGCCTTGGGATTGTCCGCTGGTTAGCTGCTCAAAACTGCCTCTACATGATTTCCAGTCATGATATTGAGCTGGTCGCAGCTTCTGGTGAGGTCAATGATAATTACCATTTTGACAGTCGTTATGTGGATGGCAAGATCGTCTTTGACTACCAGATCAAGCCAGGGTCAGCCGTGACCAAGAATGCGGTCAATACCCTAGAAAGTCTGCATTATCCAGAGGCGATCACGCAAACAGCCAAGGACTTGATTGACCAGTATGAAGAGACGGGACACTGGTCTTTGAAAGAAATTGAAAAAGAATGAAAATAAACGAAGGAGTTTGTAAATGATCGGTTTAGGGACCTTCTATAATGCCTTAGGGGTCGTATTTGGTGGGCTTTTAGGATTGCTCATCGGTCAACGTTTGTCAGAAGATTTTCATGAGACCCTTCTGAAAGTGACGGGTGTTGCTGTTTTTGTCTTGGGCATTGCAGGGACCTTGGAAAAGATGCTGGTGGTGCATGGAAGTCATGTGGAAAGTCACGGCAGTATGATGTTGATTCTGAGTCTAGTGATCGGGACCGTTATCGGGGAACTCTTGAAGATTGAGGAAGGCTTTGAGCGTCTGGGAACCTGGCTGAAGGAAAAGACGGGCAACCAAGGCGATACTAGTTTTGTTGATGCCTTTATGACCACGGCCTTGACCATTTGTATTGGGGCTATGGCAGTGGTCGGAGCTGTCCAGGATGGCCTGACAGGCGACACCTCGACCTTGTTGGCCAAGGCTATTCTCGATATGGTTATCGTTTTGGTCTTGACCGTTTCAAAAGGAAAGGGCGCGATCTTTGCGGTGGTTCCACTCGTGATCCTTCAAGGTTTGATCACGCTGTTGGCCCATTTGATCGCACCGATCATGACTCCGCAAGCCCTTTCGAATCTGTCCCTAGTTGGCTCTAGCCTCATTCTCTGTGTAGGGATCAATCTCATCTGGGGCAAACGAATCAAGGTCGCCAATCTCCTTCCAGCAGTGCTGATTGCCATTATTTGGGCCTTTGTTGGCTAAAAAAGAGAAGCTAACCAGGAGCTTCAGATTTAAGACAAAGTCATATCAAAAACTTTCCTTAGGTGAGTACGGACGTCAGCGAACTTCGTAGAAGTTCCATGACTAATTATTGAGCCTAAGGTCTCAATAATTCCGAGTGCCTGAAACGTATTGTTTCAGGCACTTTTCTCACAGCGGAAAGTTTTTGTATTTTCTTGATTCATTCTAAAAATAGGAACTCATTTTTACTTACTTTTAGAATCGATTAACATATTTTACTTTAAAATAGTTTGTCTCATTCTAAAGTTAACCGGTAAAGACTGGTTAGCTTTTTTGCTTGCCCTTGTAGTCTTGTTAGAAAAATGAAGGTGATCCGGAAAAGAGGGACATTTTCTTTTTGCAAATACGGGAATTCATTTATGGAAAACCTGATTTTTGGTATGATAATCGTAATTTCGAATAGGAAGGTTGGAGTCGCCATGAGTGATTTGAATCAGACAGTTGAATTTATTAAAGAAATCGAGAAATTAAAGTCAGTAACAAGGTTTAATAGAACCCTTGATGGACGGTTTGAAAATAGTGCCGAGCATTCTTGGCAGGGTGCGATCGCTGCGATGGTTCTGCAAGATTATTATCCTGAAAAATTGAATATGGAAAAGGTTATGTTTCTGTTATTGATTCATGATTTAGGTGAGATTAATGCTGGAGATACTTGGGTGTTTGACGATGAAAAAAAGGTTCATGCTCATGATAGAGAGTTCGCATCTATAGAAAAAACAATGAGCCTCCTTCCAGAAGCAACATATGTGAATATGAAAAATTCGTGGTTGGAGTTTGAAAAAGGGCAGAGTCCTGAGGCAAGATATGCAAGAGTGATTGACGCATTGGTACCACTGATCAATCACTTGGAAGTATCAGAAGTCAATTATAATCCTGATCATATCCGTTCAGAGATGGTATTAGAAAAGAAAAAGTTCATAAAAAGTGAATCGGAAGAATTATGGAAACTGACAGAAGAGTTAATTCAGGAAAGTGTAGAAAAGGGCTTGTATTTATAAGATCCTTTGGCCATCAGTAGGAACCTTCAGCCCAAGAGGAAGCCACCTGTTTTCACGGGTGGTTTTGACTTGCTTGATCTGTGGTATAATGGAAACAGATAATTTGCACCCTTTGAAAGGGAAAAGGTTAGATTGTATGATTAAGTTGATTGCAACAGATATGGATGGGACCTTATTAGATGAGCGAGGAGAGGTGGATCTTCCGCGCCTGGAAAGGCTTTTGGACCACTTGGATCAAAAAGGGATTCGCTTTGTCATTGCGACGGGAAATGAAATCCATCGCATGCGCCAGCTCTTGGGTCCTTTGGTCAAGCGGGTGACCCTGGTCGTCGCCAACGGAGCTCGGATTTTTGAGAATGACCAGATGGTTCTAGGAAAATTCTGGGATCGGGAATTGGTGGAGGCGGTTCTTGCTTATTTTAAGGGCCGGGAAATTTCAGATCAGTTGGTTGTATCAGCTGTCAATGGTGGCTTTGTCAAGGAAGGCACGGTCTTTACAGAAGTTGAAAAATTCATGCAGCCGGAAGTGATTGAAGCCTTGTACAAGCGAATGAAGTTTGTTCCGGAATTGACAGCCGATTTGTTTGACCAGGTGCTTAAAATGAGCTTGGTGGTTGGCTTGGATCGTCTTGATCAAGTGAGTCAGGAAGTCCAACAGGCTTTTGGAGATCAGCTGATGGCGGTTTCGAGCGGTTTCGGGAGCATGGATCTCTTACAAGCAGGCATTCACAAGGCTTGGGGACTGGCTCAATTAATGGAGAAATGGCAGCTTGATGCTAGTCAGGTCATGGCCTTTGGGGATAGTGGAAACGACATCGAAATGCTTGAAATGGCTGGTCACTCCTATGCGGTGGCCAATGCAGAAAGAGCTGTCAAGGCTGTTGCCAAACACCTAGCACCGAGCCATCAAGAAGGCGGTGTCTACCAGGTGATCGAAGAGTACCTAGGACTGACCCCCTGGGAACAAGTGAAAGGACAGAAGTAGATGGCGGTACAACTGTTAGAAGACTGGCTCTTAAAGGAGCAGGAGAAAATTATAACAACCTATCAGGAGCTCAATCAAGCCCCTCTGAAAGAGCCTGGTTTGATCTTTATCGGAGACTCCATTGTGGAATATTTCCCCATTCATGAACTATTACAAAGTCCCAAACACATGGTCAATCGAGGAGTACGAGGCTATAAGACGGATCTTCTTCGTAAACATCTAGACGCCCATGTCTTTGGAACGGCGGTGGATCAGATCTTTCTCTTGATCGGGACCAATGATATCGGAAAAGAAATTCCTCAAAAGGAAACCCTAGACAATGTAGAAGCGGTCTTACAAGCAATTATGCGGGACTTTCCGCTGACCCACATCAACCTGATCTCGGTTCTACCGGTGAGTCAAGAAGAGCGCTACAAACAAAAGGTCTATGTGCGGACCAATGAAAAAATTAAAGCCCTCAATCAAGCTTATCGCGAATTGGCCCAGGCCTACCACCAGGTCAGCTATGTCGATGTGTATTCGTCTTTATTGGATGAAGTGGAGCAGTTGGCAGAAGCCTATACGACAGATGGCCTTCATTTAAGTGTGGCCGGTTATCGCATTCTAGCTCAAGCTCTGCAGGAGATATTATAGAGACAAAAATAGGAGCGAAAAAAGCCCAACCAGACAAATCTTCAAAGGAAGATTTGTTTTTTTTAAAACTTTTGGTTGACAAATGTAAATCTTAGGTGTAAAATAGCATCATAAGATTTACAAATGTAGATTTAGAAAGGAGAAGCCATGCAAATTTCCAATGCGGAATGGCGCATCATGAAGATTATCTGGATGGAAGGCAAGCAGACCAGCACGGATTTGATCGCCGTCTTGTCCGAGCGCTTTGACTGGTCGAAGTCGACCATCAAGACCCTCTTGACGCGCTTGGTGGAGAAAGGCTGTCTGACCAGAGAAAAATCTGGCAAAGCCTTTGTCTACTCGGCTTTGTTGAAGCAGGACCAAAGTTTAGACTTGGTGGTTGAGGATGTGAAAGACAAGGTTTGCTCAAAAAGAATTGTCCAGGTGCTTGAAAACTTGATTCAGGAGAGTGACTTTACGCTTGCAGATCTTAATCAGCTGCAGCAGGTCCTGGAAGAAAAGAAAGCAGAGGCTGTCGAAACAGTCCCTTGCAATTGTATGTAATAGAAAGAAGGAAATTCCATGTTTGGATTGTTAATTAGTATTGTTTGTTTACTTGTGGTTGCTTTTATTGCTTGGTGGTTCTTTGCAGAGCATGAAAAGGTAAGCGGCCACGCTCGTCAGAAATCAGGTTATCAAGAAATTGAAGTCGAAGTTATGGGGGGCTATTCGCCTGAAACCATTGTCCTGAAAAAGAATGTTCCAGCCCGGATCATCTTTAATCGCAAGGATCCATCTTCATGTCTGGCTCAAGTGATCTTTCCAGATTTTGGCGTTCATGAAGATTTGCCTTTAGGTGAAAAACATGTCATTGAAATTACGCCAGAAAAAGCGGGCGAATATGGGTATTCATGTGGAATGAACATGATGCATGGTCACATGATTGTGGAATAAAGGAGTAGGTATGGTAGAAAAACAAAAAGCAGTTGTGGAAAACGGAGTGCAAAAGATCCGTATTACAGCAGAAAAAGGCTATAGTCCAAAGGAATTTCAACTTCAAAAAGGGATCCCTGCTGAAATCACCTTCCATCGGGTCAATCCTTCCGGCTGTTACAAGGAAATTTTGTTTGAAGATCAGGGGATTTTAGAGCCTTTGGAAGTCGGTGTGGATAAGGTCATATCTTTTACCCCGACAGAAACAGGGGACTTCGAGTTTTCATGTGGAATGAAGATGCAAAAGGGTTCCTACACGGTTGTGGAAAAACGCCGTCGTGTCTTAGGTTTACTGGGTCGCTTTTGGATTACTAGTATCTTTACCCTTCTCTTATTGATCTTGATGATCGGGATGATGGCAGGATTTGTATCCCATCCAGTCAGTCGCTGGGGGACTTTTCTAGCGACAACGCCGATTATGCTAGTGGCAGGAGTTCCTTTTATCAAGAGTGCCTGGGCCTCATTTAAGAAGCACCATTCCAATATGGATACCTTGGTAGCTCTTGGAACCCTGGTAGCCTATGTCTATAGTGTATTTGCCCTTTTTACTGGTCAGCCAGTATACTTTGAGGCTGCGGGTTTTATCATCTTCTTTATCCTCTTAGGGCAAATCTTTGAGGAACGGATGCGTAACAATGCCTCCGAGGCTGTGGAAAAGTTGTTGGATTTGCAGGCAAAAACGGCTCAAGTTCTCCGTGATGGGAACTATGTCGAGGTGGCGGCAGAAGATATCCAAATTGATGACTTGATTCGGGTCCGTCCTGGGGAAAAGATCGCGGTTGATGGGACGATTGTAGAAGGAAGTACGACCATTGATGAGTCGATGGTGACAGGTGAAAGCTTGCCTGTGGAAAAATCAGTTGGTGATGCAGTCATTGGCTCCACTATCAACAGCAATGGGACCATTCTCTTTAAGGCTGAAAAAGTCGGTAGTGAGACCCTCTTATCTCAAATTGTGGACTTTGTCAAAATGGCCCAATCCAGTCGTGCTCCTATTCAAGATTTGACGGATAAGATTTCAGGTATCTTTGTTCCAGTGGTGACGATTTTGGCCATTGCGACTTTCTGGGTTTGGTCCGTGCTTCTGGGCGCGTCGCTTCAAGAGGCCATGCTCTATGCAGTCTCTGTCCTCATTATTGCCTGTCCTTGTGCCCTTGGTTTAGCAACCCCAACAGCCCTGATGGTCGGAACCGGCCGTAGTGCCAAGATGGGGGTTCTGATTAAAAATGGAACAGTTCTTCAAGAAGTGCAAAAGATTCAAACCGTTGTATTTGATAAGACAGGGACTATTACCATTGGCCAACCACTTGTAACCGATGTTGTAGGAGATGAAGCGCGTGTCTTGACACTGGCTGCTAGTCTTGAAACTTTTTCAGAACATCCCCTTGCGCAAGCGGTCTTATCACGAGCAGAAGAAAAAGGTTTGGTGCTATCCCCTGTGGAAAACTTCCAAGCGATCGAAGGAAAAGGGGTCCAAGGTCAGATCGACCAGCAGTTGGTGACCTTGGGAAATGGCAAACTTCATGACGGGACAGCGATGGATCCGGAGCTTGAAAAACGGATGGTAGAGTTGCAAGAGCAGGCCAAAACAGTGATCAGTTTGTCTGTGGATGGGCAAGTGATTGGCTTGATTGCCATTCAAGATGCTCCGAAGGCCAGCTCAAAAGAAGCGATCAAAAAGCTCAAAGAACGGAGCTTGAAAACGGTCATGTTAACAGGGGATAATGAACGGGTGGCCCAAGCTATTGCTAAGCAAGTGGGCATTGATACCGTGATCGCTGATGTGCTCCCTCAAGAAAAAGCCAGCGCCATCCAAAAACTGCAAGAAAGCAGTAAGGTAGCCTTTGTGGGAGATGGGATCAATGATGCTCCAGCTCTTTCGATCGCCGATGTCGGAATTGCTATGGGATCTGGAACGGATATTGCGATCGAGTCCGGTGGCATCGTGCTCACGCAAAATGATTTGCTTGGAGTTGTGCGCGCCTTTGACATGAGTCAAAAGACCTTCCGTCGGATCTTACTCAATCTCTTCTGGGCCTCTATCTACAATATCCTTGGGATTCCAATTGCTGCTGGAGTCTTTGTAGGACTGGGATTGACCCTCAATCCAGAACTAGCAGGTCTTGCTATGGCCCTTAGTTCTGTGTCTGTTTTGACTAGCTCGCTGCTTCTCAATGTCGCGAAGATTGATTAATGAAAATAAGAAGTGGTACAGAATTCTGTATCACTCTTTTTCTCTTTTTCTCTTTTTCCTAGAACGACAAGGAAAAGGGATGGGTATAAAACTATAGTAAAATACCCTATTGTAGGATAGTTTGTGAAAATTTCTCAAAAAGAGGATCTGTTATGGAATAGGGATTGAGCATCTCTGAGCAGATCCTTATACATGTGAATCTCTTTGTGATAAATTAATACTGTAATCGTTTTGTAAATCGTTTTCATGAGAAAAGTCAGAAAAAACTCATTTTCAAGGCGAGATGATCGCAAAGATGAAGTAGAAGCGCTATGCTGCATTTTAAGGGATCAAAATAGAATTAAAGGAGAGTTAGAATGACTCAAGGAAAAATTACTGCATCTGCAGCAATGCTTAATGTATTGAAAACATGGGGCGTAGATACGATCTACGGTATCCCATCTGGAACACTTAGCTCACTGATGGACGCTTTGGCTGAAGACAAAGATATCCGTTTCTTGCAAGTTCGTCACGAAGAAACTGGTGCTCTTGCAGCGGTTATGCAAGCTAAATTTGGTGGCTCTATCGGGGTTGCAGTTGGTTCAGGTGGACCTGGTGCGACTCACTTGATCAATGGTGTTTACGATGCAGCTATGGATAACACTCCATTCCTTGCTATCCTTGGATCACGTCCAGTTAACGAATTGAACTTGGATGCCTTCCAAGAATTGAACCAAAACCCAATGTACAACGGTATCGCTGTTTACAACAAACGTGTAGCTTACGCAGAACAATTACCAAAAGTAATCGACGAAGCTTGCCGTGCTGCAGTTTCTAAAAAAGGTCCAGCAGTTGTTGAAATTCCAGTAAACTTTGGTTTCCAAGAAATCGACGAAAACTCATACTACGGTTCAGGTTCATACGAGCGCTCATTCATCGCTCCTGCTTTGAACGAAGTTGAAATTGACAAAGCTGTTGAAATCTTGAACAATGCGGAACGCCCAGTTATCTACGCAGGTTACGGTGGTGTTAAAGCTGGTGAAGTGATCACTGAATTGTCACGTAAGATTAAAGCACCAATCATTACAACTGGTAAAAACTTCGAGGCCTTCGAATGGAACTACGAAGGGTTGACAGGTTCTGCTTACCGTGTTGGTTGGAAACCAGCCAACGAAGTTGTCTTCGAAGCAGACACAGTTCTTTTCCTTGGTTCAAACTTCCCATTTGCTGAAGTTTACGAAGCCTTCAAAAATACTGAAAAATTCATCCAAGTGGATATCGACCCTTACAAACTTGGTAAACGTCATGCTCTTGACGCTTCAATCCTTGGGGATGCAGGTCAAGCAGCGAAAGCAATCCTTGACAAAGTGAATCCAGTTGAATCTACTCCATGGTGGCGTGCAAACGTTAAGAATAACCAAAACTGGCGTGATTACATGAACAAACTCGAAGGTAAAACTGAGGGTGAATTGCAATTGTATCAAGTTTACAATGCAATCAACAAACATGCTGATCAAGACGCTATCTACTCAATCGACGTAGGTGACACTACTCAAACATCTACTCGTCACCTTCACATGACACCTAAGAACATGTGGCGTACATCTCCACTCTTTGCGACAATGGGGATTGCCCTTCCTGGTGGTATCGCTGCTAAGAAAGACAATCCAGATCGCCAAGTATGGAACATCATGGGTGATGGAGCCTTCAACATGTGCTACCCAGACGTTATCACAAACGTTCAATACGACCTTCCAGTTATCAACGTTGTCTTCTCAAATGGTAAATATGCCTTCATCAAGGACAAATACGAAGACACAAACAAACACTTGTTTGGTTGTGACTTCCCTAATGCTGACTATGCGAAAATCGCTGAAGCTCAAGGTGCTGTAGGATTTACAGTTGACCGTATCGAAGACATCGATGCAGTCGTTGCAGAAGCTGTTAAATTGAACAAAGAAGGTAAAACTGTTGTGATCGATGCTCGCATCACTCAACACCGTCCACTTCCAGTAGAAGTTCTTGAGTTGGATCCAAAACAACACTCAGAAGAAGCCATCAAAGCCTTCAAGGAAAAATACGAAGCAGAAGAACTCGTACCATTCCGCCTCTTCTTGGAAGAAGAAGGATTGCAATCACGCGCAATTAAATAATTCCTCTCGCCGAAAATCAAAAGTAAACTGCGTTATCTTCACCTTGCCGTACTCCAGTACTGTCTGTGGTTCGATGCCTTGTTTATTCTTTGATTTTCTTAGAGCAGAACTTAAAAAGATCGGAGCAATCCGGTCTTTTTATGGAGGATAGATAAGAAATGAATTTAAATCAATTAGATATTATCGTTTCAGATGTTACCCAAGTTTGTGCTAGCTTGGAGTGTATTTTGGATAAAAAAGCCAATTATGTTGACGACAGTTTTGCTCAGTTCACGATTGGCAGTCACTGTCTCATGTTGTCTCAAAATCATTTGGTTCCTTTGGAAAATTTCCAGTCAGGAATCATTCTTCACGTTGAAGTTGAGGATGTAGAGCAGAACTACCAACGATTGAAAGAGCTTGGTATCCAGGTTTTGAACGGTCCAGTTGTAACCGATTGGGGAACCGAAAGCCTGTTAGTTGAAGGCCCTTCCGGATTAGTGCTTGATTTTTATCATATGAAGTAGGTAATTCTATTATCAAAAAATTTAAACGTTCTTGGAGTGGAACATAAACAGATCGGAGCAATCCGGTCTGTTTTATTAAAGACAAAGTCTTCTTTGAAACTTTCCTTATGTGAGTACGGACGTCAGCGAACTTCGAAGAAGTTCCATGACTAAATCAAGATGCAAAGGGCGTCTGCGGATAAAGTCAAAATAGGAAGTTTGACGCAGAATCTTTCGATTCTAGGAGAACTTATCTTTTTGACACAATCCGCAGCGCGTGTTCAATTAGTTTTGAGCCCCTTCGCTTTTCAATTTCTGGGCTCAGGCTAAAACAGTTCCCCGAACTGTTTTACTCTCAAAACTACCGAGTGCTAGAAACAATCGTGTTTCTAGCACTTTTCTCACGGCGGAAAGTTTCAGTTTATTCTTTACGATTTAAAAATAGAAATCATTCTTATTTTTTCAGAAAAGCCGATATTAAATTAGGTGAAAAACAATTTGTATACATTCTGAAAGATCGGAGTCATCCGGTCTTTTTGTGTTGCACGTGAACAGAAATAACCTTAGAATAGGTTTAGTTTTTCATAGGATCTTGTAAGATTTTTTGGAAAGAGAAGGGTATAATAGAACTATCAAATCAAGTGAGGTAGAGAGATGACCGACAAACTTCAATTTCCAGATGGTTTCCTCTGGGGTGGGGCAACGGCTGCTAACCAGTGTGAGGGAGCTTATAATGAAGATGGCCGTGGCTTGGCTAATGTGGATGTGGTGCCGATTGGACCTGATCGTCACGCCATTATTACAGGTCAGAGAAAAATGTTCGACTTTGAAGAGGGCTATTTTTACCCTGCTAAAGATGGCATTGATATGTACCATCGCTACAAGGAAGACATTGCGCTCTTTGGGGAAATGGGCTTTAAAACTTATCGCTTGTCCATTGCCTGGTCTCGGATTTTCCCGAAAGGGGATGAACTAGAGCCGAATGAAGCAGGTCTCCAGTTCTATGAAGACCTCTTTAAGGAGTGCCACAAGTATGGCATTGAACCCTTAGTGACCATTACCCACTTTGACTGTCCCATGCATTTGATTACCGAGTATGGAGGTTGGCGTAGTCGCAAGAT
Source organism: Streptococcus sp. 27098_8_66 (assembly GCF_041431945.1). NCBI lineage: Bacteria > Bacillati > Bacillota > Bacilli > Lactobacillales > Streptococcaceae > Streptococcus > Streptococcus sp. 27098_8_66. Next base: position 115,029 of record NZ_JAPVYS010000004.1, read on the forward strand.
GTTGGAATGTTATGAACGTCTCTGCCGGACCCTCTTCACTCGCTACAAGGACTTGGTCAAATTCTGGCTGACCTTTAACGAGATCAATATGATCCTCCATGCGCCTTTTATGGGAGCAGGTCTCTGCTTTGAAGAAGGGGAGAATGAGGAGCAAGTCAAATACCAGGCGGCTCACCATGAGTTGGTCGCTTCAGCCATTGCCACCAAGCTAGCCCATGAGATTGATCCTAACAATAAGGTCGGCTGTATGCTGGCAGCTGGGCAAAACTATCCGCATACCTGTGCTCCACGAGATGTCTGGGCTGGTCTAGAAGAAGATCGCAAGAACTATTTCTTCATCGATGTGCAGGCGCGTGGGGAATACCCTAACTATGCCAAGAAAGAGTGGGAGCGTCAGGGAATTACGGTCGAGATGACGGAGCAGGACCTGCAATTGTTGAAAGACCATACGGTGGACTTTATTTCCTTCTCCTACTATGCCAGTCGGGTCGCTTCAGGGGATCCAGCTGAAAGGGAGAAAACAGCGGGCAATATCTTTGCCTCTCTGAAGAATCCCTACCTAGAAAGCTCAGAATGGGGTTGGCAGATTGACCCTCTTGGTCTCCGCATTACGCTGAACACCATCTGGGATCGTTATCAAAAACCTCTCTTTATCGTAGAAAATGGACTAGGTGCCGTTGATACCCCAAATGAAGCCGGGGAGATTGAGGATGACTACCGGATTGATTACCTGGCTGCCCACATCAAGGCCATGCGGGAGGCCATCCATGAAGATGGTGTTGTCCTCTGGGGATATACAACTTGGGGTTGTATTGACCTGGTCTCTGCCGGGACAGGAGAAATGAAGAAGCGCTACGGCTTTATCTATGTCGATCGGGACAATGAAGGAAAAGGAACTTTAGCCCGCTCACGTAAGAAATCCTTCTATTGGTACAAAGAAGTCATTGCGACCAATGGAGCTTCTGTTGAATAAAAGTTTTCGGTCCTTGCTGGCCGACTCTCCCCTATAAACTAAAAAGCTTAGAATCCCAACCACAAGCTGGGGTCCTAAGCTTTTTGTATGTAGTTAAACCAAGTCATTATGGATTTACTGGTCGTAGTCTAAGACATTGTTCTCGATGACAAACTTAGATTCAGCGGAAATGTTGGCTGCTCCTAGTTGCAACTGTGAACTTCCGTCTGGCTTCATGATGTGCCACTGACCGTCCTTGTGGGCAAAGATAGCTTGAAATGTGACGTTATCACTCTTGTCTCGAATAGGTAGAACAAATGCTTGATCAGTATTCTCTAAGAGAATCTCTTCTTTTTTTTCAAAGTTATAGATATAAAATTGCCCAGTTCTTTGTCCCAAACCATGGAGTTCATCGACTTTTTGCCAATTCTCAAACTTATTCCGAACAAGGGATTCATTAAAAATCTTGTTGAAGGTTTCGTTGCGTTTCTTCGTTTCTTCCTCGTCTAGTGTTTTCTGAAACTCTGCAACCTTTTTAGTCGTTTGGATGGTTTGTTTGTTTTGCTCCCTGATTTGGTGGCGGTGGATGACTCGCAACATTCTTGCAGCAACGCCCAGGATGACAAGGATGGATACAAGACTGATTTTAGTTTTAGCATTATTTTTCATAGATGAGTCTCCCTATTGTGTCATTGGTCCTATTATACCCTTTGAAAGAAAGGATTGTCAACTTCATCTTGTGATGCTCTAACATGCAGATCTACCCGAGTACAATAGAATTTTATCAGATTTTCATTGACGAAGGTCCCTTTATTTGATAGGCTAGGGGAATAGAACTGATTTCGCAAGAAAAGGAAAAAGGAGCGAGGCAAGTGGCACGGATTTTATTAATCGAGGATAATAATGATATCCAAGAAATTTTATACAGTCTCTTAAGTGAAGATCATGAGGTCCTTCAGGCTTTTTCAGGTACAGAAGGGCTGCGGCTCTTCCAGCAAGAAGCCATTGATTTGGTCCTTCTGGATATCATGCTTCCAGGGAAGAATGGGGACCAGGTCCTTGAGGAGATCCGTATGCAGAGTCAGGTGCCAGTCATCATGATGACGGCTCTTGGAGACAAACACCTCATTAGCCAGTACCTCCTTGCAGGTGCCAATGATTATATTGTCAAGCCCTTTAATCTGGACGAAGTGGCAGCTCGGGTGACGGTGCAGTTGAGAAATCAAACGACGGTAGCACAGGAAGCTCAAGCGTCGCAAAAGCTCTCCTTTAAGAATTTGGTCTTAAATCCGGAAACCTTTGAACTGGAATCTGGCGAACAGACGCTTCGCTTGGGCAAAAAAGAATTTCAAATTTTTGAGACCTTGCTGGCGCATCCAAAGAAGATTTTTACCAAGGAAGAATTGTATGAGGCGGTCTGGGAAGAAGTCTATCTGCCTGGTGACAATACCCTCAATGCCCAACTGAGCAATCTCCGAAAGAAAATTGCCCAGCTTGATCCAGATGAGGACTATATTGAAACGGTCTGGGGCTTGGGTGTTCGCTTGAAAGGAGACAAGTAATGTGGGTTTTAGTTCTAATTCTTGTCGTCCTTGTCCTTTTCTTGGGTTTGGGCTATGCTCGCTTGCTTTCTGCCTTAAAGGATTTGCAGGAGCAGATTCAAAATAAACTTCAAAGCGGAAGTGGGGTACGGCTGACCTCTCAGCTCTCAAAAAAAGAATTGGTCGCCTTGACCAAGCAGGTCAGTGATCTCTTTGATCAGATCGAGCGGACCAATCGGATTGCCTTTCAAGAGAAAAAGACCTTGGATATGGCCATCAGTAATATTGCTCACGATATCCGGACACCTTTGACCATTGCTTCGGGCTATACCCAACAAATCATCAAAGGAGGGACGCAGGAAGAGGAAAAATTGAAGAAAATTGCTTCCAATCTTCAAGTCGTCTCAAAACGCCTAGAGTCTCTCTTGGAATACAGACGCTTGATGGAGGGAGCTATTCAACCTCGGATTTCAGACGTTAATCTCAGCCAAGTGCTGACCCAGCAGTTGTTCCAGTATTATGATAGCTTGTCTGAGGCGGGGATCGCACTAGAGGTAGAGCTAGAAGAGCATCTCCATTATGCTACGGATCCCGAGCTCTGGGAGCGCCTCTTGCAAAATATGCTCAGCAATGTCCTCAAGCATGGAAAGGAGCAGGCACGTTTAACCTTGACCTCGGACGCGGACACAATTCGGGTCGAGCTGCGCAATATCGTGCAACAACCGATTCAACACTTAGACCAACTGGCTAGTCGCTTCTACTCTGAGAATTTATCGGACACAGAAGAGTCATCTGGCTTGGGCCTTTACATCATTCAAAATTTTGTAGAGATCTTAGGGGGCGACTTGCAACTGGCAACGGAGGCAGACTGGTTTATTTTGACCATTACACTAAGAAAAAAGTCTTGAGCATTGCTCAAGCCTTTTTGTTATAAATCTTTGTGTTTAAAAGTAGCCAGTCCCAGGAAGCCAAAAACAAGGATGAATCCAAGGGCGATCGAGAGGGTGTTGGTTGTTGCTGTGGTGCTCTGAACTAAGGAATATTGGAATTCCAAGTTTAGATAGTGGAGAATGTCAATATCTTTAAAGAAAAGCGCAGGGAGACTTAAAAGGATATTTCCAATAAAGTAGCCAACGAAGGCCAAGGTGATGGATTGGCTAGCATAAAGAAGGAAGGAAATGATGCTGACCCAAGCCAAGGTGGAAAGGAATTGAATCAGCACGGTCAGTCCAAAATGAGCAAGGAAGTGCTCTGGCATGGTGCCAAGTCCATTGTAGAGGGTCGCGATCAAGAAGACGAGACCATAAGAAACAAGAAATTGAAAGAGAGCAATGGTCAGGACAACAGCGCTTTTGGCAAAGTAGTAACTGGTGCGCGAAACGCCATAGGCCAGACTATTCTTGTATAAGTTTTGTGTTAAGTCTGTTCCCAGGACCAAGGTGATGACAATAATGGTAAAGAGGATGGTCACACTGATGCTGGAAGAGTAGTTGGTCAAGGCTTTAAAGCCTGTCCAAACTTCGGTCGCTTGGGGTAATTTGGATTCCGTATTGACGCCGACGTGGCCAGTAGCTCCAAAGATGACTCCAGACAGGATGTTGAAAACGAGAATGGCTTCTGTAATCCAGAAACCTTTGGAGCGAAAAAGTCTGTAAAAATCAGCTTGAATAGTATGTAACATGATAAATCTCCTAAATGAAATATGTGGGATAAGTAATACAAGACGGTGGTTTGGTAGCTTCTAGTCTACCAAGTCCGTAAAGTATTTTTCCAGATCTTGGCGGGCATAGTAGATTTCATCCACGTCAATATCCGCTTGAACAAGGGCTTTGACAATGACTTTAATATCGTGAGTCTGTCCGAAGATATGGATTTCTCCATCCTTATCGATGACCTTGATACGGTGATGGAGTTGATCCTGGATCAGTTGACTCGCAAGGGCTAGCTGGCTGGTCTTGAGGATGATGTAGTCTTCTCCTTGTTCTTCAAATTCAGCCTTGCTAATTTCTTTGATCAGGCGTCCTTGGTCGACAATGCCAAAACGATTGGCAACCAGATAAAGCTCGGAAAGGATATGACTGGAAATGAGGATGGTCATACCGAGTTCATCGTTGAGGCGCTTGATCATCTGACGGAATTCCTTGATTCCGACGGGATCGAGACCATTGATGGGTTCGTCCAAAATGAGGAAGTCGGGCTTGGCAATGAGCGCAATCGCAATTCCCAACCGTTGTTTCATTCCGAGAGAAAAATCACGAAATTTCTTCTTGCCCGTATTATTCAGGCCAACATAGTTCAGGGTTTCTTTGATGACCTGGTCGGGGTTGGGGATATGGCGAGCCTTGCAATAGTAGACCAGGTTTTGATAGGCGGTCATATGCTTGTGAGCTACAGGACTCTCAATGACGGATCCGACTCGTTTCAGGGCTTGTGTCCACTGGGAACGATTTGTAGAAGAAAAGAGAGAGACGCTTCCGTCAGTTTCTTGAATTAGCTGGGTGATGACCTTGATGAGGGTGGTTTTCCCTGCGCCATTTTTACCGATCAGGCCATAGACGTCGCCTTTGCGAATGGTGAGATTCACATCATTTAAGGCATATTGATGACCAAATTTTTTACTCAAATAGGAAATTTCTAATACTTTTTCCATGGTTTTCTCCTTCGTCCAAATGACTATTTGTTTTCTTTACACTCTTAGTATACAGCTTGCTTTTCAAATAACTATCAAGCAATTCTCAAATATTTCTAAAAAATTGCGGTAAAGACTTCTTATAAAGTAAAAATGTTGAATAGGTGACTCTACAAAGAAATAAAAAGAATTTCTAATGTTGAAATTCAATCCAAAATATATTAAAACTTTCCGCTGTGAGAAAATTGCTAGAAACGATCATGTTTCTAGCACTCGGGAGTTTTGGAACCTTAGGTCCAAAACTAAGTCAAGGAACTTCTTTGAAGTTCGCTGACGTCCGTACTCACCTAAGGAAAGTTTTAAAAATGACTTTATATATATTAAGAGCAACTGTTCTAAAAGCTAGCCTCTTCATTTTAAAACCCAGCGACAAACTCCTTGATGGCTTGCGCGAGTTCATAGGGTTTCTCGGTATTGAGTAGATGGCCTCCGTCTGCGATTTCTTGATAGCGGCCTTTTGGCAGGAGCTTGGCCAATTTTTTAGAAGAAGATTGATTGGCCCAATCTTTGCTGCCACAAATAACCAAGCTAGGGAGAGGGCAAGCTTTAACGGTATCGGTTAAATTGAGCCCTTTTAATTCGGTCAAGATTTGAAGCATCTGTTGTTTATTGGCATCTTGTTTTTCAAAGACATGCTTAGGAAGCAGACGAAAAAGGAGAATCTGGAGCCGATAGAGGGGATTGGTGTTGAGTTTGTATTGAGTTCCCGCAAGGACCAAGCCCTTGAGTTGCGGGAAGTCTTGTCTGGAGAGATCAAGAGCGAGCACGCCACCTAGTGAGAGTCCTACCAGAATAAAGGGTTCGCTTTCTTGCTGGAGGCGCTCCATCAACCTTTCTTTGACTTCCTGATAGCTTTCTTTTGGATGGGAGAAAATATCAAAAGTTTTGGAATGCAAGGGTGAAAGAGCAAATTGGACTCCTTGCCAAGAGAGGACATCTTGCCCTAGTCCATGTAAAAAAATCAGTTTCATCAGGAATCCTTTCTTTGAAAATCGAGTTCGTAGAGACCACGAAGCGCATTGCAGGCATAAATACGATCAGCGTCTGTTAAATCGTTCAGAGTTAAGAGTTTTTCTTCCACCTGCTGGGTCTCAAGAAGATGGCGCCGATAAATGCCATCGAGTAAGGGGAGGTGAGCTGGTGGGGTATAGAGTTGTCCCTCTATCTCCAGCACCAGATTGCCAATCGTCGTCTCCAGTAAGGTTCCATCTGGCAGATGGAAAATTTGCTCGTGATCTGACTGGTTGAGATGGTCTCTCTGGCTCGTTTTAAAATAAGTAAATGGCGTCGCTAAATCAAGCTTCTGTTCTGTTAGTTGGGCCTGTAGATAGCTAGCTGGCAAGTCTGTCAGCTCTGTGATCACTAGGTGGAAGGCCCCGTTTTTCTGTAAGACGATCCGACAACGATAGTCAAGATTGAGATCCAAATGAGCAAGCTCTTCTTGAAGTTCTTTCAGGAGTTTTGCTTCGTCATAAGGATAGGCAAAGTAGCGACTAGCCTCTCTCAAACGGGTTAGGTGTTGCTCCAGGAAAGTCAACTCTCCTTGGTGGATGCGGCCAGTCGTCAGGAGCTCAAATCGAGGCTCTTGCCGGTAAAGGACAGCTGATTTTTGCTTGGTTTCCTGGTATTCACTTTCCCATTTACTGTCCCAAGTGATGCCTCCTCCCACGCCATAGATGGCTTGATCTCCCTGCATTTGAAGAGTCCGGATGGCTACATTAAAAATCCGTTTTCCTTTTGGAAGAAGGATGCCGATCGTTCCACAGTAGACACCTCGAGGAGCCTTCTCCGTCTTTTGAATGATTTCCATAGTGGAGATCTTCGGTGCTCCTGTAATCGAGCCACAAGGAAAGAGAGCTCGGAAGGTTTGGACCAGGTCGACCTCAGCTTGTAAGCGACTTTCAATAGTCGAGGTCATCTGCCAAACAGTGGAGTATTGCTCGACTTGGCAAAGACGGGTCACCTGCTCACTTCCAATCTCCGAAATCCGGTTCATGTCATTGCGGAGGAGGTCGACGATCATCATGTTTTCTGCTCGATTTTTCGGATCGGCTTCTAGCCAAGCAGCCTCCTGAAGATCCTTTTGGTTAGTGAGACCACGGCGCGTCGTTCCCTTCATAGGGCGCGTGGTCAGTAGTCGGTCGTCTTGCTCAAAAAAGAGCTCAGGACTGATAGAGAGGATGGAGACATCATCGTGCTGGATGAAGGCATTGTAATGGGCCTTTTGCTCTACCACCAAGCGATTATAGATGGCCAAAGGATCAGACTTTAGCTCTTGAGAAAGCTGGACAGTGTAGTTGACCTGGTAGGTATCTCCTTGGCGGATATGGTGATGGATGGTCTTGATGGCTTCTTGATAAGCAGGCGCCTCTACCTCTTCCTTCCAATTGGCTGGAAGATCCACAGCTTCATAGTCCTCTGGAAAAGGAAGGGTTTCGACCTCCTCGTGGATCGTAAAATAGATGAGATACTCTCCCATAAGAGGGGCTGGATGGACAGCAAACTTTTTCTCAAAAGCAGGAGCAGCCTCATAGCTGACATAGCCAACAGCATAAAAGCCTTGCTTCTGGTAGGCTTCGACTTCTCTAAGAAGAGCCTCTACCTGGTCGAGGTTTCTAGTTTTTAATTCCTTTATGGGCTTGGTGAAAAGGTGGCGCAAACCAAGCTCTTTAAAATCAATGATGGTTTGTTTATGCATGCTTTGAGTATATCAAAAATAGAGGAAAAAAGGTAGATAAGGATGTAAGATTCCTTGCTTGGCCTTTCCTTTCATGCTAAAATAACCATAGAAACTGCTTTGGGCAAGGAGTAGGACCATGCAAAAGAATCCCCTCTATAACACCTCTAGTATCAGCTTTTTTCAATACCTCTTTGCGATTGCAGTGATTTTGGTGCATAGTGGTCGCTTGACCTCCTATGAGCCACTGCATTTTGGTCTTAAGAGTATGCTCGGCCGGCTAGCGGTGCCATTTTTTATCGTCTGTGCCAGCTTTTTCCTCAAGCAATCCCTAGGGAATTCTCAGAAAATGAAGGCCTATCTGGTCAAAATCGTAAAAACCTATTTGTTTTGGAGTTTTGTTTACCTTCCTTATGCCTGGCTCTTTTTCTCTAGTCTCCATCTTCCTATCTATCTTTTTCCAGCAGGTTTTCTCATCGCACTGATCTATCTGGGAATGTGCTACCAACTCTGGTATATCCCGTCCTTTTTGCTGGGTTTGTTTTTGGTCAATCAATTGGTCAAACACCTAGGTATGGTTTGGACGGGGTTGATCACCTTTCTTCTTTACTGCTGGGGCTTGATCGAGACCTATTCGGCTTATCTGGACACCACAAGTCTTCTCAAAGGTTACCAGCTCTACAGCAATTTATTTTTTACAGCGCGAAATGGTCTCTTTTACACGCCCATTTTTATCTATATGGGTTACTATCTGTATGATCATTTTCATGCACAAACTTTTAGAATTCACCGTTGGCAAAAGCTAGCTCTTGCCTTTGGATTGCTCTGTCTAGAAGGGATCATCATTTTTCAACACCAAGGAATTGATAAGAACTTTTTCTTTCTTCTTCCTTTTGTGACCGTTTATTTTGTCAATGCCTGCCTGCGATCGTCCTTTTTGAAAAGCTATGATTTACAGTATTTAAAGCAACTGAGTATAGCTCTTTACTTTTCGCATCCGATCTTTATCGAGTGGGCTCGCTATGGCTTTAGCAGCCTCCCTCTCTCTTATCCAGACAGGGGCAAGCTGATTTTTGTGACTGCCTTGTTTGGCAGCCACCTCTTTGGACTAGCCATGCTGTGGGTACGAGAGAGAAGGGAAAAACAAAAGATTCCTTCAAATGGTGAAGAGTTAGATAAAATAACCAACCAATAGTAGGGTGTACAAAACTCAAGCAGATGTGTTTGAGTTTTTTTGTATGAAGAAAATCAAGGAAGAATAAGAATTGGCAGACTGCTCCTCCTTGTTTATAAATGTTTTATTTTCTTGCCCTTGGATAGAAGAAAGGGGAAATCAGTACCAGATAGTGATTTATAATATACACATCATTGCAAATAATGTCTATATTATTGAATAGTGATGATTTAATTTGAAAAGCAAAGGATATTTTAAAAAATAAATGATAAAATTAAAGGGAGGGCCTTTTGGAAGGCTAACAAAAGTAAAGGAGATAAGACATGAAAAAGCTTCGTTCATTATGGAAAGACTTTTTGAAAAAAGGTTTTGCCATTTTAACAATTTTCATGATGCTAGGCCAACTTGGTCAAGGGGCGATCACAGCCTTTGCCAATGAGCTAGCAGTCGGGGATAATGGGGCCTTGGATGTTGCCCTTATGTATGGGGATAAACAGAACCATCCAGATGGGATGTCCTATTACACAGGGGATACCATGTCTGGTTATATCCAGATCACCCCTAAGAATTTGACAACGGATATTAATGAAGTAACGGTGACCTTGAAGGTTCCTGGAAAGTACTTACGAGAAGTTAGTTTCCCTGACTTCAATAGTGCTTCAGAGCATGACAAACCAACGGTTACAAAAGTTGGAGATGATTATCAAGTCACACTTCACTTTAACAATTACCAAAAGTCAGAGGTCCTGACTTTACCATTTATTGGAAAATTTAAAATCGGTTATGCACCGACCAATTATTCATTGGATATTACGGGTACCTTGAATATCAATGGTCAAGAAGCAAAACTCAATGATATCATTTGGAAACCCAAGTACAATGACTATCGCTTAACCAAGTATATCAACCAAAACTTGAACGAAGCCATGTCCAAGGACTATGCGGAAGCCATGCCTGGTGTTGTCAAAGGGGCTGACGGAAAAAATTATATTGAAACCCCATCATCTGTTCCATTTGCATTTCAATTGGAGGGAATGCAAGGACAGTATGGGGGACAATATCGTCAATTAGAATCAGTAACGCTTACCGATAAGTTGCCAACCTATACAGATAAAAATGGCAATACCCGGACAGCAGTTTTAGATACAGCTAAGTCTGAAGGCTGGGTAGATAATGGAGATGGCACCGTTTCTAAGACGTTTACAGCAGATGCAAACGGTAATCCAGCAGCTTATCACCAAGAATTCATGGCAAAAATCAAGAATACAAGTTACCTTTACTTGAAGTTTCCTGATTTAGTTTTGGAAAAGGACCAGACTCTCAAAGACGTCCTTAGTAAGGATTTGACAAACTCAGGAAGTATTGTGGGAATTCCTGCTAACCGTGGAGAGGGAGAACCAGATATTACTGCGGAAGATTCTCTTATTTTCCGCTTGACCTCTCGTGACCTGGAAGGGGCTGGAAGTTTTGCCAAAAAAGCAGATGGTGATGTCTATGATTCAACTGAATACAAGGCAGCAAACTATAGATGGATCATCGCTTTTGATAATAAAACTCCTTCGACACAAAAGAATTTTGTTTTCTATGATGAGACAGTGGACTCTCGGTTAAAATTCACCAAGATTGATTACGCTCGTCTTATGCAAGGAAATTACGGTATTGGTGAGTATATTAGCAAATATGTGAAACGCATCATCCTTACTTTAGAAGATGGTAGTCAAAAAGAAGTTCAGCCAGAAACCGATAAAGACGGCAATGGTTTTATCGACTTAACCAAGTATGGAACCGTTGTCGGTTGGCGGATGGAAATGAAGGATGATTTTGTCCTAAAATCTGGTCAAGGAATTCGCCTCAATACCTATACAAGCTTCAAAGATCCAGAAAAGACTCGTTACGATGAAAATGATACGACCAAGAATGAATTCAAGAATACAGGTCGTGTCACTTATCAAACACAATCAAATGTTGCTAAAGACCAAACATCAGATTGGACCTTTAAGCTGATTCCTTTGAAGGAAAGCTTTGAGATTTCAAAAACGACGGATTACAATGATGTTCGTTATACTGATGGACAAAATATTCGTTTTGGTTTGATGGCAACCAAAGTAGTTTTAGATCCTGATAAGGATTATGGAGACCTGCGAATCATTGATCTTTATGATCCAAATACCCTTAAAGTCGACTATAAAGATTTTGAGAGAAACCTTGCCTCTAATGAAAAAGGGATGAAATTCTTAAAGAGCTACGATGTCATTGAAAACTACCACAATTCTGGACGGACAGCTCTCATCATGCATTTGGATCAAAAAGAGTTTATTAAAGCTTCTCTTCAAGATCTTAATCGCGTGCGTTTACCATTTATCGTGGCCGATCTGAAAGGGAAAGACGATGGTGGGACCTTCACCAATAAAGTTTATGTCGCTGGAAATGGGATCCACGATCTTGAAAATGCCAACCCTGATCGGGTCACGGAAGATGTGTATGATCTGAACGGAAATGGTTCAACAACGGATAAAATTCCATATGCTCAATCAAACTATACGATTGTTGCGGCTGAAGGAATCTATGCACGCAAATATATCGCTAAAAATGATGACCTGTCAGACGCTTCGATTGTGACACGTACCTTCAAACCAGGTGAGACCTTTAACTACAAACTCACTATTAAAAATAATACGGATAAGGCAGTAGAAGACGGAGTCGTCTATGATGTCCTACCAAAAGTAAAAGACGTTAACACACTAGACGGATCTGGTCGGATGACAGAATACACGGTCAGCCTTCGTGGACCAGTGACAGCTCCAGAAGGATGGACGGTCTATTATACAACTGATACAGGCGTTACGACAGATACCATGGCGCAAGCTGCTGACAAGGATATCTGGACGACAGCTGTGACTGATTACAGTCAAGTAACAGGAATCAAGTTAGTTGCAAATGCTGGTACTACGATTCCTGCGCGTGGAGAAGCCAGCTTTGGTGTCCCAGTCGTGAATCCAAGTGAATTGACCGATGAAGTCAAGGCCTTGATGCAAAAACGCACCAAAGATAATGAAGACAACGGCGGTCGTTCCGGTCTTGTTCAAGCTCATAACCAGTTTGGTTACAAGGCGAAAGGTCACGAAGGAAATCGTGAGTCTAATACCGTAACTGCACAAATCTTCTCGGCTGCTTTCCACGTCAAGAAGGTGGACAAGGATGATCCTAAGAAAGTTCTTGAAGGTGCTGAATTTACCTTAACTGATGCAAATGGCGCGGTTGTTGCGACGGAAATTTCTGATAAAAAAGGGGAACTTTCCTTTAACACCTTAACAGAAGGAACCTATACGCTCAAAGAAACCAAAGCACCTGAAAACTACAAGTTGGATGAAACAGAACATGCCGTGGTTGTTACCTATGATGCGGACAAACAAATCTACCACGTCACGGTGGATGGAAAATCAGTCGGATCAAAAGCAGTCCCAGTTGAGATCGCTAATGAAGCAGATATCAAGTATCTCGATCTTGAAGCTTCAAAAGTTTGGGATGACCAAGACAACCAAGAAGGGCTTCGCCCAGCAAGTGTGGAATTCCAACTCTATAAGAATGGCAAAGCTCAAGGAAAACCAGTCACGGTTTCAGCCGCAACAGACTGGAAAGCTCACTTTACGAATCTTCCAGATAAAGACAGTGACGGCAAGCTCAATACCTACACTGTTAAAGAAGTGAAAGTTCCGACTCATTATACGGTCGATACAGAAGAAGCCAGCTTCACAGATGGAAAAGCCACCATCACCAACAAGCGCACTCCTGAGACCACGACGGTAACAGTCAAGAAAGTCTGGGATGATGCTCAAAACCAAGATGGTCTTCGCCCATCTACCATCAAAGTTCACCTCTTGGCAAATGGAACAGAGGTGCAAGCACTTGACCTGACTGGTGAAGGAGATGAATGGACTCATACCTTCACAGACCTGCCAGTCTATAAAGATGGTCAAAAAGTTGTCTACACAGTGACAGAAGACAAAGTGGACAATTACACCACTAAGATTGATGGAACTACGATTACCAATACTTACAAACCAGGTAAGACAAGCCTTACTGTTACGAAAAACTGGAAGGATGCCAATAACCAAGATGGCCTTCGTCCAAAAACAATCAAGGTTCAATTGTATGCTGGTGATCAAAAGGTTGGTAAGGCGGTTGAATTGTCAGCAGATAACAAATGGACCCATACCTTCTCAAACTTAGACGAGAAGAAAGCTGGCCAAGTTATCAACTATACAGTAAAAGAAATCGATGTTCCAGAAGGCTACACACAAGCTGTCGAAGCAACTAACCCAGGTCAAGTAGTCGTGACCAACACGCACGAACCAGAAAAGACTAAAGTAGAAGTGAGCAAGAAGTGGGAAGATGGAGACAACCAAGACGGCCTTCGTCCAGCCAGCATTCAAGTTCAATTATACAAAGATGGCCTTGCGACGGATCAAGTGGTAGAACTCTCAGCAGCGAATGATTGGAAAGGTGCTTTTGAAAACCTTGATGCCAAGGCAGCTGGAAAAGCAATCACTTATACGGTGAAAGAAGTCGCTGTCCCAGATGGTTACAAGGTGACGGTAAATGATAAGGACAAGGCCAATGTTGTCTTGACCAATACGCATGAACCAGCTCTCACAGAGATGAAAGTCACTAAGAAGTGGGATGACGAGAATGACAAGGATGGAATTCGTCCGAAGAGTATTCGCGTTCAACTCTATGCCAATGATCAAAAAGTCGGTCAAGAAGTAGAATTGTCAGCTGAAAACAAGTGGACCCATACCTTTGCAGATTTAGATGAAAAAGCAAATGGAAACACCATCACTTATACAGTGAGAGAAGTCAGTGTTCCAAAGGGCTATGAAGCTCGTAACGACGAGGATGGTAAAGGAAATGTTGTGATTACTAACAAGCATGTTCCAAAAGAAACTCCAAAACAACCAACTCCTCCAAGTTCATCTGAACCAAAGAAACCGGGTCAACCTGAACCTAAAAAACCAAGCCAACCAGAGCCGAAGAAACCAGGCAAAATCTTAGGATTCTTACCAAATACAGGTACGACCATCTCTATTATTAGCTTAGTTTTAGCCTTTGTCTTGGCAAGCATTGCAGCTTATATTTTGAAGAAAAAGAAAAAATAAGCTAGTGCTTCCTTTATAAAATGAAACAAACACCAGAAATGGTGTTTGTTTTTTATAGTGGCCTCTTATAATTGTTTAGTGATCGTTCTCATGGGCGCTCGCTCTATTTTTCAATTCCCGAACGTTTTCAAGAAAACTTCAGAAAATTCTTGACTTCTGATGAAATAGGCGTATGATTAGTTGTGAACTGTTGAACAATCATTTTCAAGAAAATCCCTGATGTCGACTAAGGGATCTGTGAAAGGAGAAGCGGTTCAAATCGAAAATCTATAGAGCGTTGCGTCCGAAAGTCTAAACAGACACGGCTCTTTAAAAACAAAAGGAGAAGATTATGAAAACAGAACCGATTCATCGTACCAGTATGTGGAAATTTAAGTTAAGTGCTGCCACCATGACTTTGATTCCCGCTGCCGTGGGGATTAACTATGTTGCCAAAGCCTTGGCGGAGGGGTTAAAGTTGCCCGTTTGGCTGGGGTCTTTGGGAACCTTTCTTGCCAGCATGTTGGCTGGGCCGGTTGCCGGTGCCATCAGTGGTTTCATCAACAACGTGATCTATGGGCTGACCTTATCGCCAATTTCAACCGTGTATGCGATTACCAGCATCGGAATTGGGATTGCTGTCGGAGTTTTGCACGCCAATGGGTGGTTCTCGTCAGCGCGACGAGTATTTGTTTCTGCTATTATTATTGCCATCGTTTCAGCTGTCATTTCAACGCCACTCAACGTCATCTTTTGGGGTGGTCAGACCGGTATCGCTTGGGGTGACTCATTGTTTGCGGTAATGGTCGCCAATCATGCACCAGTGTGGCTGGCCTCATTTACCGATGAGTTTGTCTTGGATATTTTGGATAAAGTCTGCGTGGCCTACCTGGCATTCTTCATCTATCGTCAGCTGCCGAAGCGGATGGTGCACTTCTTTAGCGGTGATAAATGATGACTGATCAAACATTGATTTCTGGAGCGCCACGGGTCAAGCTCAAGTGGTACCAGGTGATCGATCCGATTACTAAGCTCTTGTTCATCTTGGACATGACGTTGTTGAGCTTTGCCAGTATGAATTTATTACTTCAGGCCGGATTAATTCTTGTCGCAACACTGCTATTGTTATTTTCCAAATTGAGTTCTACCATCTTTAAGGCGCTGGGATTCAGCTTGTTTCTGATTTGCACCATGCTGATCATCCAAGGATTATTTTACAGTCGGAATCAAACTGTGCTGTTTTCTGTGCTTGGGGTGTCGTTCTACAAAGAAGGCCTGATTTACGCCACCACTCTGGGTTGTCGAGTATTGGTGATTATTTTGACCAGTGGCTTTTTTATGGTGACCACGAGTATTTCAGAAAACGCGGCCTATTTGGAACTGTCCGGATTGTCTTATAAAACCGTCTACGTTCTGATGTCGGTGTGTTATATTTTGCCGGAAATGATGCGCAATATGCGGAAAATCCAGCAGGCACAAAAAGTTCGCGGAACCAATCCGCAAAAAACGTTGATTCAGAAATTAAAGTCAGTCCTGCCGGTTCTAATTCCATTGGTGATTAAGACCTTGGATCAATCGATGGCGCGGTCGATTTCTCTCCAACTGAGAGGTTTTGATAATCCCAACCGGACTGTCAGAACCTCCCAGCGCGTGTATCGCCTGTCGCGGACGCTGCACATTGGTCTGACTGGATTGGCAATTTTATTGATTGGGTGGAAGATATGGACGAAGATAAACGGATTGTAATTGAAAATTTGACCACCCGTTATCCGGGTACTGAGCAACCACAACTGCGTCAGATTAACGCGGAGGTTCATACCGGCCAGGTGGTTGGGATTATCGGGAATAGCCACTCCGGCAAATCGACTTTGTGCCGTGTGCTGGCAGGGGTCATTCCCAAAATGGTGTCTGCTGAGATTGAGGGCGACTGGCACATGTTTGGCCAGCGAGTGTCCGACAATTGGCCCGTTTATAATGCCATGAATGGAGTTGTACTGCAAAATCCAGCTGGCCAACTAAGCGGGTTGGCAGACACGGTTGCCGATGAAATCGCCTTTGACTTGATTAATCAGGGAATGGCTGAAGGACTGATTCAAAAACGGGTTGAAGAAGTTGCCACGCAAATGGGGCTGATTGAACAGCTGAATTTGCGTCCCGAAAGCCTTTCCGGTGGTCAGAGCCAGCGGTTGGCAATTGCCACGGCGATTGCGGCTAACCCGGCTGTTTTGATTATGGATGATCCGACCAGTCAGATGGATCCCCTTGGCCGCCGACAATTTTTCCAATGGCTGGCCCAAGTCAAAGAGACGACTGTCTTCATTGTCACCAGTGAAATTGACGATTTGTGCGAAGTCGCCGACGTTGTGTGGGTGCTGCACGAGGGTCAAATGGTAGCCCAGGGCAGGCCGGGTGAGGTGTTTAATCATTTGGAAGCTGACTGGCAGATTCCAGCCCCGACAATCCAGCAACTTGCTCAAAAAATGGATTGGCACTTGGCTGATGGCCGGTATCCGGTGAATGACGCTGAACTGAAGGAGGTTTGTTATGTCCACAATTGAACTGAACCACCTGACGTTCACTTATCCGGAACGGTCCTTTAGCTTGGATGTTGAAGACAAACACTTCGCCGATCCGATGGTGGCGATTGTCGGCCAAAATGGTGCCGGCAAATCAACGCTCTTCAAATTGTTGACGGGCTTGCTGACACCACAAACCGGTGTGATTAAGATCGATGGAGAAAATTTTAATGATCTTAAACCAGTCGAAAAGTTACTGAAGGTTGGGATTACTTTTCAGAATCCTGACGATCAGCTTTTCAACCCGACCGTTCAACGAGAGGTGGAGTGGAGTGTCGCGCAGGTCATGGATGACCACGACACGATTACGAGGCGGGCTTTAGCGGCTCTAAAAAGAGTTGGCTTGGATGATAAAACAGCTGAAAGTCCATATGACCTGTCATTGTCGGAACGCAAGCTGTTGAGCGTTGCCACAGTTTTGGCAGTGGATCCGGCGATTTATTTATTTGATGAGCCGATGATGTCGCTTGATTGGGAAAGCCGGCGCAAGTTGACCGCAATTTTCCATCAGTTGGCTGATTCGGGCCACCAAGTTGTGACCATCACCCATGACATGGATTGGGTCGCCGCCGAGTTTGAGTCGGTGTATGTTATGGAACACGGGAAGTTTGGCTTCGCCGGCAGTCCACGGGAATTGTTCAGCGATCACGAACTTGTCCAGCGAGTGGGATTACTACCACCGCGGATTATGGACATAGCGGAGTCGCTGGGTGATTCACAGACATATTTATCGGTTAATGATTATTGCCAGAAAAATCGAGATGTATAGAAAAAGTCACCTCTGCGGGTTTTCCAGGTTGAAGGATTAACTTCAGCTTCTGGCAAGAACTCACATGGGTGACTTTTGTGTTTAATAACGTTTCATGATCATCGGGTGCTTCCTCAGATCACTCGGTTTGGTTTTACTTTATTTCATGGTCATAATCATATACCATTTCTTTTGGATCTTTTGTTTGACTAATACAAAATAGGTCTTCATAGGTCTTCGCATTTTTAGCGCCCATTAGGATCATCAGTATAATTTTCTGAATTAGGAGACTGTCCCATCACTATTCGAACTTCGTCTCCCAACTTACGCTGTTCCCATTCATCCGTGAATCCTTTAAATCTCAATTCTGGAACTTTCTTTTTAACTGAATCATCTATTTTCGCCATAGTCCCCACCATTTTATTGGTTTTTCTTGATTTACCTTATCAACAGTCTAGTTGGTTGGTACCAATGGAGCAAGGCAGCTAAGAAGGGATATTAGTGGCAATTAATAAAATACATGAGGTTGGGCATATTGCTCCACCTCTTTTTATGATATACTAGAGTAGTTTTTGAGATTTGTAAAAAATGTGATTTTCTAGTTCAAATTTAAAAAAGAAAAGGGGAGAACATGGACATCTTTTTGAGGAGCATATCAGGGATCCTCGTCATCCTGGGCATGATTTTAGTGGGCTTTGTCATTGGTGAAAAAGGCTGGTTCGATGATAAGTCGCGTGGCCTACTCGCTAAATTGGTCACTCAAGTTGCTCTTCCCTGCTATATGCTCTACACCATCACGCAGCGCTTCACAGCAGCAGATCTACTTAAAATGTTGCCAGCCTTGCAGTTTCCTGCCCTGTCTATGGTTGTTTTGCTTGGCATCGCGACAGGAGTAGCCAGAATCTTTGCGGTGAGACAGGACCGTCGTGGCCTCTTTATTTCCATGTTTTTTAATTCCAATACGATTTTTGTGGGTCTTCCCATCAACCAGGCCCTCTTTGGGGATGACAGCATTCCCTATGTTTTGATCTATTACATGTGTAATACGACCTTTTTCTGGACCTTGGGAACCTATCTGATCCAGCGGGATGGTGAGGGAGAAGCTCAGTTTGATCTCAAAACCAGTCTGAAAAAAGTCTTTTCTCCGCCGCTGATGGGCTTTCTCTTGGGACTAGTCTTGGTGATGCTACAGATCAAGTTGCCAGCCTTTCTAGCCAGTGATTTACAGTACCTGGGCAATTTAACAACCCCTTTATCCATGATATTTATCGGTTTGTCAGTGTCTCATGTAGGTGTGAAGCAGTTGGTTCTGGGAAAAGATCAGCTATTGATTCTACTAGGTCGCTTCGTGGTTGCCCCTCTCTTGATGGCGACCATCGTCTACTGGGTGCCTCTTCCAAGCTTGATGAAGCAAGTCTTTATCATCCAGTCTGCCATGCCTGTGATGACCAATGCGCCAGTCGTTGCGAGACTCTACGGAGCTGATAGTGATTATGCAGCAGTCATGGTGACAGAAACAACCCTTGCAACCATGGTGGTGATCCCTATTCTCATGCTGTTGATGGCTTAACAAATAGCAAATACAAAAGCTCAAGTTTTTTTAAAACTTGAGCTTTTCTTATAACAAGGCTAACAAGATGGTGAGGACCAGAGCGATGCCCGTCCGAATCAGATGGTGGGCTGGGTGGAAGTTTCCTTTGTGTTTCCCATTCCAATAGGCCCCGTAGCAAATCAAACCACAGCCGATCAACCAAAGGACTAGAGAGACAATCGGTAAAAAGAAGTAGAGGGTGAGAGATAAGGTCGCAAGGCTACTTCCGATGAGGAGAAATGTATTTCCTAAAGTGTGATTTCCCTTTTTAAATTCTGAAAGGGAGGCCAATAAGTGAAGAAGAACAAAAGCAAGGGCAAAGAGGGCTGTAAAAAAGCCGAGAAGAATGGGGAAGAACATAGGGTTTCCTTTCTAAGATATGATTGCCTGAGTACTATTTTTTATGACTGATTTTATGAAGAATCATAAATGATACTACAAGATTTAAAATAATAACCAATAAGGTAAAAAGAGAGTAACCATAAAGTTTAATTGGAAATTCATTTTTGAGATTGCAAAGAGCAAACAAACTCGTTAAAATGCCCGTCAACAATCCAGGCACATATTTTCGAATAACGACTGTCTGAATCAGATGTCCTAAGACATGGTAGATATAAGCGATTATGATGCTTGCGTAAATGCTATAGTTTTTAAACTGGTAACTAAGATATAGCGATGTCATTAGGATCAGAAATTGTTCCAAGACAATAAAGTTGAAAGCAAAAGGAGTGTAATAAGTTAGGATTCGATTGTTTGGATACTGGATTGATATTTTTTTGACAAAGGATGGCATCCAAACGATTTCTTCCAGTTCGTGAAGCATGAAGAGTGATGGAAATAGAAAGTAAAATTGCACGCTGGTCATTGAAAGTACTCCCTTCTAGTTCGAGCCCACTTTTAGAATCTCCAAATAAAATTGGATCACTTCTTGTTCGGTGTAGGACTTGCCTTTTTTCAACCACCAGCTGAGGGTTTCGATGAAATGGCTGACGACCAGGTGTTTGAGATAGGAGTGAGGAATGTTAGGGTACGATTGGATGAGTTCGTCGGCTACCATTGGGTAGACATCGTGTTCTAGTTCTTTTCGCAGTTGCCGTATAAAATAATCGTTTTTAGAGAGCAAGAGACTGGTCACATGATCTTGATTTTTCTTGAAATGCTGAAAGATATGAGCTAGATAGTCTTGTGGTGAGAGGTGTCCAGCACGCTCAAAGAGATGGTGAAAGAGCTTTTGACAGAGTTCATCTAGCAAGAGTTCCTTACTCTCGTAATGACTGTAAAAGGTCGAGCGCCCCACATCAGCAAGGTCTATGATTTCCTGAACCGTGATGGCTTCGTAGTCTTTTTGGTTGAGTAAGTGTAAGAAAGCCTGATAGATAGCTTTTCGAGTTTTGGTGATGCGACGATCCTGTGCTGTCATATGGACACTTCGAACAAACTGTTCAGTAACGGACACCCTAAACGGTTTGCCCCTATCCTTTCTGTTGTGAATGTTAGATAATGATAATGAACATGATGTTCATGAATCTATTATAACAAAGGAAATAGGATTATGAAGACAAAACATGCGGTCTGGATCGCTTTTTTCTTGAATTTGAGTTATGCCATTGTTGAGTTTATTGCAGGAGGGATTTTTGGATCCAGTGCGGTCCTTGCGGATTCGGTCCATGACTTGGGGGATGCGATCGCTATTGGGATCTCTGCCTTTTTGGAGAGTATTTCCAACCGTGAAGAAGACAGCCACTATACCTTGGGCTACAAGCGCTTTAGCCTTTTAGGGGCCATGGTAACGGCTGTGATTCTCATGACAGGGTCCGTTCTAGTTATTTTGGAAAATATAACGAAACTGGTTCATCCACAACCTGTCAACGATGAGGGCATTCTCTGGCTTGGAATCATAGCCGTCAGCATCAATGTGCTAGCGAGTCTCGTCATTCGCAAAGGACAAACCAAGAACGAATCCATTCTCAGCCTGCATTTTCTGGAAGATACCTTGGGTTGGGTGGCTGTTATCCTAATGGCCATTGTTCTACGATTTACCGACTGGTATATTCTGGATCCGCTCTTATCTCTTGCCATTTCCATCTTTATTCTGTCAAAAGCAATTCCACGTTTTTGGAGCACGCTCAAGATTTTCCTCGATGCCGTTCCAGAAGGAGTGGATATCCAGCAAGTCAAGAGTGATTTGGAGCAGTTGGAGCATGTGGCTAGTATCAATCAGCTTAATCTCTGGACCATGGATGGGCTGGAAAAGAACGCCATTGTCCATGTTTGTTTAGAGCATGTCAACCACATGGAGGTTTGTAAAGAAGCGATTCGTACCTTGCTCAAAGATTGTGGTTTTCAAAACGTCACCATTGAGGTTGATGAAGACCTGGCAACCCACCGAGCCCATAAACGCAAGATCGAAGAACTGGAAGTTGATCAAGGTCATGGGCATGATTATCACCACCATTAATGACGAGTTGGTATGAGCAGAAGCTCGATAAAAAGTGTATACTATAGATAAGTAAGCAATAGAAAGTAGGTTAATCCTATGAAGAAAACAGTCTATACAAAAGCTGGGCAAGTGGGTCTAGTAGAAGTAGAACGTCCACGCATCGAAGCACCGGATGATGTCATTCTCCGCATCGTTCGTACCTGTGTCTGTGGATCCGATCTATGGAGCTACCGCAATCCTGATATTGAAGCAGGTCATCAAAATAGTGGTCACGAAGCTATTGGTATCGTCGAAGAAATCGGAGAAGCCATTACAACGGTTAAACCAGGAGACTTTGTTATCGCGCCTTTCACCCATGGTTGTGGGGAGTGTGATGCCTGTCGTGCTGGTTATGATGGGACTTGTGACCGCCATATCGGCACCAACTGGTCTGACGGGGTGCAAGCAGAGTACATCCGTTTCCACTTTGCCAATTGGGCCCTTGTCAAAATTCCAGGGCAACCATCTGATTATACAGAAGCCATGCTCAAATCCTTCTTGACGCTGGCTGATGTCATGCCGACGGGCTACCATGCGGCGCGTGTTGCCAATGTGCAAAAGGGTGATAAGGTTGTCGTTATCGGTGACGGTGCTGTGGGTCAATGTGCTGTGATTGCAGCTAAGATGCGTGGTGCATCGCAAATCGTCCTTATGAGTCGCCACGAAGACCGTCAACAAATGGCTTTGGAGTCAGGTGCGACAGCTGTTGTGGCTGAGCGTGGTGAAGAAGGGATTGCCAAGGTTCGTGAAATCCTTGGAGGCGGAGCGGATGCCGCTCTTGAATGTGTCGGTACAGCGGCAGCTGTCGACCAAGCCCTTGGGGTCCTTCATAATGGTGGTCGCTTAGGCTTCGTGGGTGTCCCTCACTACAATAACCGTGCCCTTGGTTCGACCTTTGCGCAAAATATTTCCGTGGCAGGTGGAGCAGCCTCTGTTACCACCTATGACAAACAGTTTTTGCTCAAGGCCGTCCTTGATGGCGATATCAATCCAGGACGCGTCTTCACCCATAGCTATAGCTTGGACGAGATTGATCAAGCCTACAAAGACATGGACGAACGCAAGACCATTAAGGCTATGATTGTGATAGAGTAACGAAAAAGTCTAGTAGAATCGTTTCTGCTAGACTTTTAACTTGGTGTACATAAAATTTTTTAAAATCTTAAAAAGGCTATAAAACATTGATTTATCAAGGATGTTCATGAATAAAATGAGTAGAAGACAAATAAAAAATTAAAATAGTTTATAAAAGCGCTTGCATTTTAGAAATAATGTACTATACTAAATCCATGGATTGTTACTGGTCATGCAGGTAAAACCTAAGCATATACAAGATAGAAATCGCCCTCTTTGTGCGTGTTTTCTGTTTGGTATCTGTTTAGTTTTTTTGTTACCCATTTTCCGGGAATGGGAACAGACTGATGGCCTAAAAATAAAGGAGGCTCCATTATGGCTAAGGATTATACAGAATTAGCTCAAGATATTCTTGATCACGTCGGTGGACGTGATAATGTTACTAGTGTTAAACACTGTGTCACTCGTTTACGCTTCTCTCTTAAGGACGAGAGTAAAGCAGATACAGACTATCTCATGGAAAGAGATGGTATTGTGACAATTGTTCAGGCAGGTGGCCAATATCAGGTTTTTATATTTAATGATTTGAAACATATAGTATATCAGTGACTTTATTTGTACATTTATAAATGTAACCAATGAGTACTAATCATTGATTATTAGTTTCTGATTTACGTAATAGTTGCTTAGAATAGTCTTTTTTTCCGTTATATTATGGAAAAAGAGTACATTTTCATTGTTTATTGTAAAGCTTATAATAAAAGTATCAAAGCCAGGAGGAAAAAAGATGACTACTTTTAAAAATGGATTTTTGTGGGGCGGTGCTGTTGCAGCTCATCAACTTGAAGGAGGATGGCAAGAAGGTGGCAAGGGAATCAGTGTTGCTGATGTGATGACAGCTGGTCGCCATGGAGTTGCTCGTGAAATTACCCCAGGTGTTTTGGAAGGCAAATATTATCCAAACCATGAGGGAATAGATTTTTACCATCGTTACAAAGGAGATATAGCACTTTTTGCTGAAATGGGATTTAAATGTTTCCGAACATCGATTGCCTGGACACGTATTTTCCCAAAAGGTGATGAATTAGAGCCTAATGAACAAGGTTTGCAATTTTATGATGATCTTTTTGATGAGTGCTTGAAACATGGAATAGAGCCTGTAATTACTTTATCTCATTTTGAGATGCCTTATCATTTAGTTACGGAATATGGTGGATGGAAAAATCGAAAATTGATTGATTTCTTTGTTCGTTTTGCGGAAGTTGTATTCAAGCGTTATAAGGATAAAGTTAAATATTGGATGACGTTTAATGAAATCAATAATCAAGCCAATTACCAGGAAGATTTTGCACCATTTACGAACTCAGGCATTGTATATGAGGAGGGTGATAACCGAGAAGCTATCATGTATCAAGCAGCACACTATGAGTTAGTAGCCTCTGCTAAAACAGTAAAACTCGGTCATGAAATCAATCCGGATTTTCAGATTGGTTGTATGATTGCCATGTGCCCGATATATCCTGCAACTTGTAATCCTAAAGATGTTTTAATGGCTATGAAAGCTATGCAGAAGCGTTATTATTTTGCTGATGTGCATGTTTTTGGTAAATATCCTGAACACATTCTCAAGTATTGGCAACGTAAAGGAATTTCAGTTGATTTTACAGATCAAGATAAAGAGGATTTACTTGAAGGAACAGTAGACTATATTGGATTTAGCTACTATATGTCTTTTGCTATCGATTCTCATCGTGAGAATAACCCTTATTTCGATTATCTTGAAACAGAAGATTTGGTTAAAAATAATTATGTTCAGGCATCTGAGTGGGGGTGGCAAATTGACCCAGAGGGCTTACGTTATGCATTAAACTGGTTTACTGATCACTATCATTTACCACTCTTCATTGTTGAAAATGGTTTTGGTGCCATAGACCAAGTTGAAGCAGATGGCATGGTTCATGATGATTATCGAATTGATTACTTAGGTGCCCATATTCGTGAAATGAAAAAAGCTGTAGTTGAAGATGGCGTTGATTTAATGGGCTATACACCTTGGGGCTGTATTGACCTGGTTTCAGCTGGTACCGGTGAGATGAGGAAACGTTACGGATTTATCTATGTGGATAAAGATGATGATGGACAGGGAAGTTATGAACGCTCACCGAAAAAGTCATTTAATTGGTATAAAGAAGTTATTGCATCTAACGGTGCAACGGTAGAATAAATATGATTGGTAGCATTGCAGCAATTTTAACAACATTTGCTTTTTTGCCGCAAGTTGTGCGTGTAGTAAAAACAAAAGATACCGAATCAATTGCCTTAGGGATGTATATTATGCAGGTTATTGGCATTGCTTTATGGCTTGCTCATGGGCTTCATATTGGTGACTTACCTTTGATTTTGGCTAATAGTATTTCGTTTTTGCTATCTGGTACTATTTTGCTATATAAATTGAAGTATAAATAGTTTTTTTCCGTATCGATTAGGAAAAAATAAGAATGGTTATTGTAAGCGCTTTGATCTATAATAGAATTATAGATAACAAACTACTCAATCAAATATATAGATGATTGGAATTGAAATAAGGAGAAATGTTATGGCAAAAGCTTTAATTATTTGTGCGGCAGGAATGTCTTCATCACTTATGGCGAAGAAAACAACGGAATTTCTTAAAGGTAAAGGTCAAGATATTGAGGTAGATGCTATTAGTGCTACCGAAGGAGGAAAAGCTATTGCAACGGGAGGCTTTGATTTATATCTAGTTAGCCCTCAAACTAAAATGTATTTTAAGCAATTTGAAGAAGCAGGTCTCAGAGTAGGGAAACCGGTAGTACAAATACCTCCTCAAGCATATATTCCAATTCCAATGGGAATTGAAAAAATGGCTAATTTAATTCTTGAAAATATCTAGTTTTAAAATAGATTCAATATCTCCACATTAATGCGAGACAATTAATAAGAATTTAAAATTGATTTCGTATTTGAGACTTGTGAGTATTGTAAATCATTTAGGTGCGGATATATCCTATAAAAGAAGGTGAAAACATGAATTTTAGGAGGGTATGATTGTGTCAAACTCTAAAGAAAAAAGCATCCTTCAATTCTTGATAAGGCATAAGGAGCGTTTTGTTACAAGTAAGGAACTTGCAGAGCACATATCCTGTTCAGATAGAACTGTTCGTAATATCCTCAAGTTAATTGATCAGACAATGAATATTCAGGGTGTTAAGCTGATTTCAAAGCAAGGACAAGGATTCCAATTATTTTTTGAGAATCAAGAGGCATATCAAGAATTTCGGTTAACTTATGAACTTAGTGAAGTTTATTCAACAACCTCCATTTCAAAAAGTGATGATCGTTTATCTTTTATATTAAACAAATTGCTCTTTGAACAAGTCCCGGTTCTTTTTGATGATTTAGCTGATGAACTTTATGTTAGTCGTTCAACTTTATCTCATGATTTTAAAAAAATACGAAGAATGTTATCGGAGTATGATTTATCGATTGAGAGTAGAGCTAATAAGGGAGTATATGTTTCAGGAGAAGAAAGAGATAAACGACGCTTCATTATAAACTATTTTTTGGGTAATCAATTTTTTAAAACAATACACTGTCATGTTCAATCTAACTTTTTTGATCAAACACTATCATTAGAAGAAATAGCTAGAATTATTTTAGAAGAGTGTCATGATGCAAAACTCAAGTTATCAGATTTTGTTTTACAAAATTTGGTTGTTCATGTAGCACTAGCTATTGTGCGCATCAAATCTGGATTTGAGATAAAAAATTTATCTTGCCAGATGTCTAATAATGACACGGAAAGAAAAGTTGCTAAGAAAATACTCGCAAGGATAAGTGAGGTTTCAAATCAAGAATTTCCAGTTCAAGAAGTAGATTATATTACTTTGCATTTATTGGCTAAAAGCCAACTATCTCAAAAAACTCAAATGAAAATTTCTAAAGAGGAAATGAAAAGGTCTTTAGTCCAGACTTTTCAGGCTTTAGGCTTAGATGACATTTATCATTTCTCTTCGGATTTTCAACTTTTTGAGGGATTAATAACACATCTAATGACTTTACAAATTCGTTTGGATAGTCGAATTACTCTCAATAATCCTTTGGTAGATGAGGTTAAAAAGAATTATAGTGACATATTCTTTATGACTAAAGAAATCCTTGAGAATATGGGAACATTCTCTCAGGTGTCTATATCAGATGATGAAATAGCATATGTGAGTCTTCACTTTTTAGCTGCTATAGAGCGTCGGAAAGAAAATGATAAATTTTCTGTTCTTGCTATCTGTGCATCGGGATTCGGCGCTGCTCAAATGCTTAGAAATCGTTTGGAAGCAGAATTTGGTAATCGACTTGAAGTTGTTGACGTAATAGGATATTACGAGTTGAATCAAGAAAAAATCCAAGGCATTGACTTTATTGTATCCGCTGTAGATTTATCAAATCTCTATTTTCAGGTTCCGGTTTTTACGGTTAGCGTCTTCCTTAAAAATGATGAAATTGCTCAAATTCGAGAGGCGATGGATCAGATGCAGGTTTCGAATCATATGAAAAGCTCGCAGATTAACAGGGACGCTTCAGATGTAAAACAGTATTTTAGTAAAGATAATTTTCTAATATGGTTCAATCAAGATAAGAAAAGTTTACTTTCAAAAATGGCTGATGTTTTATCTGGAGGTGAATCGTATAATTTTAAAGATTCTTTACTACACGGTATTCAACAACGTGAGGAGTTAAGTTCGGTAGTTTTCTCTGAAAAGATTGCAGTTCCACATCCGATCCAGGCTTTAGGAACAAATGTAAAGATAGCGGTTGCTATTTGTAAAGATCCCTTGCTTTGGGATGATCAAAACTCAAATGTTCAACTCGTTTTTCTCTTATCGCCATCAATATATGGTAATGAAGGATTGACGGATGTGACTAAAAGAATTGTTTCGCTAACAGAGAAGGAGGACTTGCAAAATCAATTAATAGCTTGCGATAATTTTGAAGATTTTATGAAAATATTTGAGAACGTAACATAGGAGGTTCGTATGAATCAAGAAGAACTACAGGTCGCGGCATTTGAAATTATTCTTCATTCGGGAAATGCAAGATCAGAAATACATGAAGCATTTGCTAAGATGAGGGAAGGTAGTTTCGATGAAGCAGAGAATCAATTAAATAAATCAAATGAAATAATTCTGGAGGCTCATCATGCACAAACCAAACTACTAAATGAATATGCAAGTGGCGTAGAAATTAAAATTGAAATTATCATGGTACATGCTCAAGATCATTTAATGACAACGATGACTTTGTTAGAAGTAGCGAAGGAAATGTTAGTTCTTTATAGGAAAGTTGGCTAAATTTGTATATTTACACAAGGAGGTAAAAATGGATAAAAAAGAACGACAAGAAATTGAACGACAACGTCGGGAGACTGCTTTGAAAAATACTTTTTTCAATCGATTTCTTCTTTTACGTTATTCAATCGCACTCTTCTTTTTTGGCAATATTTATTGGCTTTTAATCCAATTTATTAGACCCTCTCTTGTCGTGATTTTCCCTATTATACTCGTCGTATTTTCTATTTTAGCTACTGTTGAGCAGTTTCGATTGTATGGGAAACGGAGTGTGCGATTGGGAATAACACAAATGTTTGTTCGTTTACAAGCAGTTATTTCAACGGGATTACTTGTTCTAACTTGGACAAGTTGGTTCACCTATCTTTTTCCAATTTTCGAAAATAATCAAGTCGCACGTGTGTTTGTCTTTATAGTTCTTTTATTGGGTCTGGTTATCAGCTTATTAGATATTAGAAGAATTCAAGATATATATCAACAAAAAGATAAGGCTTATCAACGATTTATTCAATTGGAAAAGAGCTCACTTAACTTATAAACTTTTGGTTAGAGTCGATATACTTCGAATTATTCTTTTTTTGAAAAAGTAAATAATTATTATGTTTAATTAAGGAGGTCTGTTTATGGATCAGCAAAGCGGATTGTTTGGTTTCCTTGAAAATCACGTCATGGGACCAATGGGTAAACTTGCTCAGTTTAAAGTTGTGCGTGCTATTACCGCAGCCGGTATGGCAGCCGTACCTTTTACTATTGTTGGGTCAATGTTTTTGGTATTTAGTATTTTGCCACAAGCTTTCTCATTCTGGCCAATTGTAGCAGATATTTTCTCTGCTTCATTTGATAAATTTACGTCACTATATATGGTTGCAAACTATGCAACTATGGGCTCATTATCACTTTACTTTGTACTTTCATTAGCATATGAGTTGACTAAAATCTATGCAGAAGAAGAAGAGTTAAATATGAATCCTCTTAATGGTGCTCTTCTTGCATTAATGGCATTTATCATGACAGTTCCACAGATTATTTTTGATGGAGGTATGATGAAGGCTGTGACAAGTCTCAAAGAAGGAGCTGTAGTTGCTGATGGTTGGGCAATGGGAAATGGAGTTACTCGTTTTGGTACTACAGGTATTTTCACAGCGATTATTATGGCTATTGTCACAGTTCTTATTTATCGTATGTGTGTTAAACGGAATTGGGTCATTAAAATGCCCGAAGCTGTTCCAGAAGGTGTTTCTCGTGGATTTACCGCATTGATTCCAGGCTTTGTAGTTGCGTTCGTTGTTATTTTCATTAATGGCTTACTTGTGGCTATGGGAACAGATATTTTTAAAGTTATTGCTATTCCATTTGGGTTTGTTGCGAATCTGACCAACTCATGGATTGGACTGATGATTATTTATCTATTAACTCAACTTCTTTGGATTGTAGGTATTCACGGTGCAAATATTATCTTTGCTTTTGTAACTCCAATCGCACTTGCTAACATGGCGGAAAATGCTGCTGGAGGTCACTTTGCTGTAGCTGGAGAGTTTTCTAACATGTTTGTTATTGCAGGAGGATCTGGAGCAACTCTTGGTCTATGTGCATATATCGCATTTGTAGCTAAGTCAGAACAACTTAAAGCGATTGGACGTGCTTCAATTGTGCCGGCATTGTTCAATATTAATGAACCTTTGATTTTTGGTTTACCAATTATCTATAATCCAGCCTTGGCCATTCCGTTTATCTTAGCGCCAATGGTTACTGCAAGTATTTACTATTTTGCTAACGCTCTGCAATTAATTAATCCGGTAATCGCTCAAGTTCCTTGGCCAACTCCAGTAGGGATAGGTGCTTTCTTAGGAACGACGGATGTTCGAGCAGTTTTTGTTGCACTACTTTGTGCAGTTGCAGCGTTCTTAGTTTATTTCCCATTCATCCGAGTTTATGATCAAAAATTGGTGAAAGAAGAACAAGAAGCATAATAAATTAAGAATTTCCAAATTATTAACGTACTCCAAGAAATTCATATAAGATAAAATTGAATTAGTAGAGAAAAATTTTCATTTTAAAAATTTTTCTCTACTTTTTTCAAAGACAAGTAAAATAGACTGTTATCTATTTTAACTATCTTTGAAGTCTATATCTGTTTTTTGGAATCATTGCAAAGTTTGTTATAATAAGATTTATAGGTGCATTAATTAATTTTTACAGAACTAAACTATTCCCTATTTAAAAAAATCATAAACCTTGTGTGTTTATGATTTTTTCTTGTCTAGGTTTCATCGCCTGTCCAGCCACTGAAATCGTGATGGATGACGTCTTCTAAATAAAAAATATGATCTGTATAGGTGAACTTGAGGATGCAGCAATTGGTCATGCGACCAGTGATCGGCGTCTGCTGATATTTCTCCCAGACTCTTGCAAAATTGCGGATAGAGCCCCCATGGGAGACCATAAGAATTGTATCTCCACTTGTTTTTTCCATCAGCTCTTGAATAGTCTGGTTGATGCGTTCTTGAACTTCTTGTTGAGATTCTCCCCCGTAGTGAACGAAGAAGTCTTCATAAGGTAGAGCTGGATTGAGGTCCTCACTTTCTCCTTCAAACACTCCAAAATTCCATTCCTTGAGGCCTTTGATTCGTTGATAAGAGACTTGTCCATTGGTTGCAATTTCCAAAGTATCACAGGCACGTTCAGAAGTTGAGCTATAGGCTTGATCAAAATGAATGCCATTTTCTTTTAAATAATTGCCAGCAATCTGAGCTTGGTAGATTCCAAGGTCTGTCAGTGGAGAATCACACCAACCTTGGATCAGATGGCGTTTGTTAAAGAGTGTCTGCCCATGACGCATGAGATAAAGAGTTTTTGACATACGATCCTCCTACAGTAAACCTAGTTTTTCAAAAGCTTTATAAAGACCGTCTTCTCGGACATCATCCGTGATCAAATCCGCCATGGCAAGGATTTCTGGTCCACCATTTCCCATCGCCACACCAATCTGACAGGCTTCTAGCATAGGAATATCGACTTTAGCATCACCAAAAGCGATGGTATCTTCACGATTGGCCCCAAGATGCTGGAGAATAACATCAACTGCATAGGCTTTATGAATATCTTTTACACCTAAATCTCCAAAGAGAGCCTCTTCCCCACGTCCTCCCCAAGTTCCGGCTTTTAGCTCCGGGAAGGCTTCCTTAGAATCCAAATGATCCTGGTAGGAGTGGAGAATGAAGCTGATTTTGTTCAAGTCATCGCGGTAGAGCTCTCCACCATAAACCAAGCCATGCAAGGCATCCTCTGCCTCCATGTGTAAGACTTGTTCTTCGCTAGCTCCCTTGCCTAAAGCGTAGGCGCGTAGAGTTGGTCTCGCGGCTTCCCGAAAATTCCGACTGGCAAAAAGGCCGTTATTGCTTTCAAGATAGAATTCTAAGCCTCGTGATTCAAGCCAATCAACAGCTCGCTTGGCTGTCTCATAGGGGATTAGTTGATGTTGGAGGATCTGACCCTTATGTTCAACATAAGAACCATTTCCTCCAATCATGCCATCAAAACCGATATTCCAAATGTCGTCAGGCATTTCTGCCTTACTCCGTCCCGTGCAAACATAGACGAGATGTCCATTTTCACGTGCTTTTCGAATGGCCTGTCTAGCTGAATTGGGTATGTGATTATCATAGTCAACAATGGTTCCATCAACATCTAGGAAAATAATCTTGCTCATCAGTTCCTTCCTTTCCTATTTTTCACGATTCTACATTTTAATTGGCAAGTAATCTACTGATATCCTGTTATATAATGATACTTTCCTATTATACCCCATTATCCTTTTCGTTCTTCTCGATAGACCCGAGGAGTCACGTGATAAGCCTTTTTAAACTGGCGATTGAAATTGGACAGATTGGTGAAACCGACTTCCGATGCAATTTCTAGGATGGAGAGACTGGAGTGTTGGAGGAGTTCGGTCGCCTTTCGTAAACGGTAGGAGATCAGGTAATCGATGCAACTAACGCCCAGATTTTTCTTGAAGAAATTCATGAAGTAAGTGGGACTATAGTTACAAATGGATGCTAGGTGATCAATGGTGAGCTCCTCGTTGTAATGCGCATTGATGTAATCAATGATGGTCCGTATTTTTTCCTCTCTTCGATAGGCATCGCGGGTTTGGTCTTTGGAGTGGACATAGCCGTGTTGAAAGAGAAGGTGAAGGAGGGATAAGAGTTTACTTTTCAGTTCTAATTCAAAGAAGCCCTTACGGTAGTAGCCAATTTCTATCGCCTCAACCAGAAGTTTCCGAATCTCGGAATAACCAGCTTGATGAGGTTTGATGACACGATCAAAGTCTAACTGTCCGTTGTAGAGTGGCTGAAGATAATTAATTGAAGCGTAGTCTAAAGTTGAATAGCCAAGCAAATCGAGATGGAAATTGATGGCATCCATAAAGTGATAGTTCCTATCAATTGGGTGGATTGAATGGAGGCAATTGGGACGGATGAGGATAATATCGCCTTTTTCACTATTAAAATAATCATAATCAATATGGAATTGCGCTTGGCCATCATGGACATAGATGAGTTCCATATCGGTATGCCAATGAAAGAGAATATCAGGATGACCGTCTTCCATAATGGTCCGAGTAATGGAGTAGGGGGTGAGATCGTTCTTATAGGGGATATTTTTGTGGAGTTGTCCTAAATTAAGCATGATTTTCCTTTTTGTGAGAATAGTATCAGTAATAGATAGTTTAGTGTAAGACAGTTGATTCTGGATTCATTATAATATAAGAAAGAACAAAAGAAAAGAGAAAGAATATGGCTAAATTTCCTACAGATTTTTTATGGGGTGGCGCAACTGCTGCCAATCAATATGAAGGTGCTTATAATGTTGATGGAAAAGGACTTTCTGTTCAGGATGTGACACCAAAAGGTGGAGTTCCGGCTAAACCTGGAGACCATAATCCGCTGATTACAGAAGAACCTACTCCTGACAACTTAAAACTTGAGGGAATTGATTTCTACCATCGCTACAAGGAAGATATCGCTCTATTTGCAGAAATGGGTTTTAAGGTCTATCGCACGTCTATCGCTTGGTCTCGTATCTTCCCTAACGGGGATGAGCTGGAACCAAACGAAGCAGGCTTACAGTTCTATGATGACTTATTTGATGAATTAGCTAAGTATGGCATTGAACCATTGGTGACACTTTCTCACTATGAGACACCATTGCACTTAGCTCGTCAGTATAATGGCTGGGTGAAC
Organism: Streptococcus sp. 27098_8_66; assembly: GCF_041431945.1. Taxonomy (NCBI): domain Bacteria; kingdom Bacillati; phylum Bacillota; class Bacilli; order Lactobacillales; family Streptococcaceae; genus Streptococcus; species Streptococcus sp. 27098_8_66. Next base: position 148,268 of record NZ_JAPVYS010000004.1, read on the forward strand.
CGTGATTTAATTGCTTTCTACGAGCGCTATGTTCGTACAGTCTTCAATCGTTACAAGGACAAAGTGAAGTATTGGTTGACCTTTAACGAAATCAACTCGGTTCTGCATGCGCCTTTCATGAGTGGTGGGATTGCTACACCAGCTGAAGAGTTGTCAAAACAAGATCTTTATCAAGCAGTTCACCATGAATTGGTAGCTTCAGCTTTAGCAACAAAAGTAGGTCATGAAATTAACCCAGATTTCAAGATTGGTTGTATGGTATTAGCAATGCCAGCTTATCCAATGACACCAAATCCTAAAGATGTCCTAGCAACTCGTGAGTTTTCAAACCAAAATTATCTTTTCTCCGATATTCATGCGCGTGGGAAATACCCAGCCTATATCAATCGTTATTTCCGTGAAAACAATATTTCCATTGAATTTGCTGACGGTGATGCCGAATTACTAGCAGAAAATACGGTTGACTTCATTTCCTTCTCATACTATATGAGTGTGGTGCAAGCACACGATCCTGAAAACTATGAGTCAGGTATGGGAAATCTTCTTGGTGGAGTAAGCAATCCTTATCTTGCTAGCTCTGAGTGGGGATGGCAAATTGACCCAGTTGGCCTACGCTTAGTATTGAACGATTTCTATGACCGTTATCAATTGCCACTCTTTATCGTAGAAAATGGACTTGGAGCTAAAGATGTCTTGGTAGAAGGTCCAAATGGTCCAACGGTGGAAGATGACTACCGGATTGATTATTTAAAACAGCACTTGCAACAGGTGGGAGAAGCGCTTGAGGATGGTGTAGAACTTTTGGGATACACGACTTGGGGTTGTATCGACCTGGTGTCTGCGTCGACTGCAGAGATGAGCAAGCGCTACGGATTTATCTATGTAGACCGTAATGATGATGGCACAGGAACTTTGGCTCGATATAAAAAGAAATCCTTTGATTGGTATAAGGAAGTCATTGCAAGTAACGGTGAGTTACTATATCATTAATTTGCTCCTTATAAGACGACAAGTCTGAGACATTCTCAGACTTGTTTTAAAATAATAGTAAAAGAGAAATTGGAGAAATAAAATGGTTTTAACAGTCAATATTTATTACAAGGGAAAAGATGGGGCTGCTATTGCCTTTGCCAAAAAGATGTTAGAAACTGGTATTGTAGCTGAGATCCGAGATAAAGAAGGAAGTCTCAGATATGGCTACTTCCTCCCCTTAGAGGATCCGGAAACAGTCTTACTGATTGACCAATGGGCCAATCAAGAAGCCCTTGATCTTCATCACCAATCTCCTACCATGCAGAAAATCTTAGACTTACGCCAGAAATATAACCTTGTCATGGAAGTAGAGCGATTTATCGAAGATGAATCAGGAATTCCAGAAGGTGACGAGCAGTTTATTGCTAGGGGAGAACTTTAAAAATATCTAATCAAAAAAAGCATCCAAACCCTTTAAGTAAGATAGGGAGTTGGATGTTTTTTATTCTTTTTATTTCAAATTCGACATCACTTGTTTCTTGGTGAAGGTGCGCTCTTGTTTGTTAGCCAAGGCCTTGATGCGCGCATCTAAAAGAACAGCACGACCTTCCGTACTTCGAGTATAAACCAGGTCATACTTACCTATACTCTTTCGAATCTGCTCGACAAAGGCTTGGGCATCTTCTTTCCGTTTGTCAAAGAGGCTTGGCACGGCGAAATATTCTGTCTGATCGGATACCTTTTCTTGTGCTTTCAAGATATAGCGTTGATTTTCAATCGGTGCGAAAAATTCGATCATGGTTTGCGAGAAGAGTTCTTTCTCTCGCATGGTTCCGCCCTTCATATAGATCAGCGTGTTGATGGCATCCTTCCTATCTCTGACCACTTGGATACGGGTCTCTTGGGTTTGAATCTGTCCAGAAGCTAATAAGGCTTGACGGACAGCTTCTCCAAATACTTCCATGCGTTTATAAGGACTCTTATAGAGGTAGTAACGGAGCCAAGCAAGGAGTGCGAGAACAGCTAAGACGAATAGAAGAATAAGAGAAACAGTGTTCCTTCCTCCTCTATGTGAGTAGTAAATAAGGTTGGCGAAAGCATCGGTCAAAGCAGCAGCCGTCAGCCAGCGAGCTAGCTTTCTGGCATCAAAAAATAGGGCCAGAGGCAGGAAGTGTTTATCCACTTGGACCTCGTTTGCAATCTCCATATTCTCCAGAATCGGAAGGGCTTTTTGCCAGCCGTCTCGGAGTTCTTGACGATGGGTGGAGCGCTCTAAGGTTTCTTCATTGAGTTTTTGCAACTGTTTTTTGGTATAGCGGATATTGTCAAAGGCTAGACGCTCAATACCGGATTCGATGAAGGGCTCCTTGTAATGGAGACCTAAAAATTGCTTCATCCGTCTTTCTAAGAGCTCCAGATCAGGACTGTATTCTTTCAACTGATCAGTGATGGCTTCGATTTCTTCCTTTTCAAGATCGGACTTTTCATACCATTTCTTTAGGGAAAGGTTGATAGAGACTAGATGCCAGATATTACTGGTCTTGTCTGGATCCTCAGGCCACACTCGGATGGCACGACCTCGCATTTGGTTGCTGAGCATAAAGCTGCCGACAAAGCTCGCTAGGATCAGGGAATTGACACAAGGAGCATCCCAGCCTTCTCCTAGAAGAGACTTGGTTCCAATAACAACCTGGATGAGGCCCTCTTGAAAGAGCTGGGTCACAGCTGTCACCAAATCATGTTGAGAACCGACCAAACGAACCTTGAGAAAGTCATCAGGAGATAATTGGCCGACATTTTGGTAAGTCAGTCGATCTGCTCCTAGAAGCTCTTCTAGTCTTGGCTTAGCAACTGTTGGGATGATGACGATACTACCTGTTAAGACAGCGATGGCAGGAGGAGTCGTTAGCTCTAAGCTTTCCCTGCGAATGGATTCAAAATACGAGAGAACTCCCAACTGAGTGAATTGGGCATCCTTATCCCCGAGATGGACTTCAAAGTCTTGACGAATGTAGTCTGTTAATACCAGTTGTCGCAGTTGGCTTCCAAGAGCCTGGTATTCCGCCTTGAAAATCTCTCGAACCGCATTGAGTTTTCCGAGGGATTGGTTGAGTAGGAGATCTTGTTTTTTGTTGTGGACCAGTTTGACTTGTTTTCGATCGATTAAACTAGCTGCTTTTAATTCATGGAGGACTTGCTTTTCGTATTCCTCAGGTAGATTGTACCAGTTGGGAACTTGAAAGAGCAGGCCTTGCAGGAGAATTTCTAGCCAATCCATGGTGAAAGCAGGAAGTTTCTTGGCTCCTAAAAGGTCCTGGAAACGTTTGGGAAAGGCGATTCCCTTGCTCCGAAGAAAGATCAGGGTAGCAGAGAGATATTGGGGATCATTGAGCAATTCATCATCGCTGATCTGACCCGATAAGGCCTGGCAGGTTTGGAGGTGTTGGCAAAAGAGGGGATCGGAAGTCAGTTGCTGCAAGAGAGCATTCTTTTGTTGGCTAAAAGCATCCAACTGCTCTTGCTCTTCCTTGGTTGGAAAGGCAAAGTAGACATAGTCTTGGTGAGGACAAAGGGTGTCTTCCTTGACCAATTCGGGAACCGTAATTTCCTCATCAATCTCACCACACATGCGGATATAGCGATCCCAAAGGGCAGGATCCCCTTCATAGGGAGGGGTGGCGGTAAGGGAGATCATCTTTAAGTCAGGGAAGGCTTGACGAAAGGCTTCCAAACTCTTCCACCATTCATTGCGTAAGTGGTGACACTCATCTAAACAAAGGGTTCCGAGTGAGATGGCTTTGAAAGTAGTGAAGATATCAAAGCCTTTGAAATCAAATGTTTCAATCTCTGCCTGGTCATCGGTATCCTCAGCTTGCGATTGACCGACGACTTGGTTCATGGCGCTGTGTAGGGCCTGATAGGTAGCTACTGTAATCAGCTTAGGATGTTTTAAGTCTTGTGAAATCAGTTGTTCCGCTTGACTTTCATCACTCAAGAATGCCTGGATAATCCGATCCACCCATTGTTGACGAATGGTGACCGTTGGAGCCAAGATCAGGGTTGGTTGACCAAAGCGTCTGATAAATTCGATTCCCAGGGTTGTTTTTCCCGATCCAGGAGCTGCTACCAAATGCAGGTGGCCATCCGCCATAAAAGCGTCACTCTTATCGAGAACGCGTTTTTGATAGTGTCTCCATTGGCCTGTAAAGGCTAGTTCTTGTAACATTGGTTTCCTCCCTTGTACTGTCCCCATTATATCATAGCGGAGGACAAGAATCTTTTGGTAGAAGCTGAAGATTTCTACTTTCAAATGGAAATGGCAAACAGGAATCATTCGTACCGAGCTAAAAAGGCCTAATCATTTGATTAGGCTTTTTCATGTTAGTCTTTTTTTGTTTTACGAGAGAGTCCAAAGGCAGCACCCATGCTAAGAAGACCAAGACCTAGAGTCGTCAAAGCAATGGAGTTTTTGCTTCCTGTATTTGGAAGACTTGCTTCTTTTTGAGGAAGAGCTGCAGGTGCGATATAGACTGCTGTTTTGGCAGGCTCGTTTTTAGCTGGTGTGAATACTGTCGGTTTCGCAGGAGTTACAACAGCTGGTTTTTGAGGAGTAGGAGTCGGTGTTGCAGGCGTTTGGATGCTAGGAGTTTGTGGTTTTGCTTTTGCCACACGGTGGGTTTTTGAAATCAACTCATACTTGTCTGTTTGTACCTTAAAGACACGACCTTTTTGGACGGTTTCAACGACTTTATTGGCAAATTGAACGTTCAACAAGTCAGCAAAGTTTTTGTCAATATCTAGGTAGAGACCATTTGTCCCATTGACCAATGGAGCAAAGTCTTTTTTAATATATGTATATGTTTTACCAACTACGGTCAAAGAGATACCGGCATCTTGAAGGGCCTTCAGTGTTGCTTCTTTGGTTGGTGTATCTTTTGTAAGATCAATGTCTTCGTCTGTGATCAAGAAAGCAAAGCGATGATTGTTTGCTCCAGTCCCCCAGTTATAATCCGCTGAAGTAGCGATATGGTGCAATGGAACAGTAGCATTTTCATAACCACCGTAGGTTTTGATTGCTTTTAAAGCAGAAATAAAGCTTTCTGGATCTGTTGTGAATTTTGATCCATTAAAATCATGGTAGTTGGTATGCTTTGAGTCTTCATAATCAACCAATCCCAAGCGTGCTTGGATATTTTTTGCAGATAAATTACGGACGAATGTCTCAACATTTTTCATCGTATCATTGATGTGGGAATCCATTGAGAATGATTTATCAATGACAAAGACGATGTCGGATGTTCCTTGGACTTCTTTTTTATTGACCACATCTGCTTCTTTTGTCACTTCGACTACAGTTGTTTTGTTGACTGTTTCTGTAGTTGTCTCAGTGTAGTCAGCTGTTTCTTTTGTGGATGTAGCTGTCTTGGTAGATGACACTGGTTTTGAAGTGCCAACAGGTGTGTCTTGATCTGCTAAGCTAGTCGTTTTGATGGTTGCTGTTGAGGTAGTGGTTGTATCTGCACCGTCTGTTTTAGCAGATGGGCCAGTTTTTTTAACGTCCACAGCGATAACATCCCCAGTTTTTGCTTTATCAACAGGAACAACTGGTGTATTGGCTTTGGCGTTGATTTCTTCGGTTGCAGCCGTGATAGGCGATTTTGCTGCTGTAGTAGCTGCAGGAGTAGCTTGGGTTGTTGCAGGTGCAACGTCATCAGCAGAAGCAATAGTCGTTCCTGTGAAGACAGTTCCTAAAACAACAGAAGCTAAAGTTAAAGTTTGTTTACGTGAAATAGTATATTTTTTCAAAATACGTCCCCTTTTTAATAAACTTTTTTCTATCATACGGGTTTTTGAAAAACTTGTCAACGGTATAATAATCAAGGGTTTTACCGGCTTTTATATCCCTAATTATTGATAAAAAGCTGAGTAAGAAAAACATACACAAAATAATTTAAATATACAAATTGAGCAAAAGAAAATAGGATTCCCACAAATTTGCAGGAATCCTTATTTTATCGGCATTTCTACTATATTTTTTAGTCGTAAAAAATACTAGCTAGTCACTTTATTTATGTTTCTAAATCAGGACAAAGAATGGAGGTTGTGATTAGCTTAGTAATTTTTCAAAGAATTGGATGACCTCCGGTTTGAGATTACTTTCCCTCGGTTCAACTAATGAAACGTAAAAGCTGATCCGTTCGTCTTCATCCATCGGAATGGCAATCAATTCCTCTTCATCATCTGTTAGTGCAAGATCTGCTAGTAAACTGATCCCCACTTGTTTACGAAGAAGTTGTTTTAGGAGCTGAATATCATCCGTCTGAAAGAAGGGCGTAGCCTCATGGTGATAGCGCTCATTCAACAGTTCAAAGGCTTTTAAATGAACAAAGTGCTCATCTGGAATGATAAAATCTTCATCGATGACGTCTGAAAATTGTAATACTTTTTTTGAGGCTAGTGGATGGTTGTGATGAAGGATATAGAAGAGATCTCGTTTGGCCATTTCTCTTACCTGGAAGCGATGATCTTTAATCGGTTCTAAACTCCCTAAAAAACTAGCATCTAGTTCTCCTTTGGAAAGTAATTCCAAAAGTTCGACAGACCCTTCTTGAACAGGATGGATACTTTGAAGAGCTGCAACATTACTGATAAAGGCGGGTTGTTTTCGGACAAGATAGTCAATGATGATTGGTGGGAAACCAATCGTATTGAATTGAGAGAGACTCCGGAGGATCTCTTTTTTAGCTCCTTGAATCTCAGGTAGGACCTTTTGAATATGTCGTAGCAAGATTTCTCCTTGGGGCGTTAATTTGAAAGTACGGTGAGAAGGATCGTGCGCGATTAATGGGCAGTGAAATTCCTTTTCTAGTCGTTTAATCGCATAGGAAACGGATGGTTGACTGATCCCGTGTTTTTGGGCAACCCCAGTAAAGGATTGCTGTTGACTAAGATCAAAAAAATAATAAAAGTCCTTAAGATTCATTGGGCTCCCTCTTCTAAATAGACAGACATGGATAAGCAAAAATTATCCGTGATAGCTAATTTGACTATATGATTTTTTGTTTGTTACAATCTGAGGTGAGTCAGAGGACAATTAAAGGCTATCTAAAAGATCTTCAAAAATCGTTAGGATCTTTTCCCTTTTTCCAACTGGAAGTTGTTTAATTTTCATGTTTACTCTCTTAAGTGAAAGGCTGTCAGTAGGATCTGAAGACGCTTCGAGTGAATCAAAATTGAAGAATTCTTCAGGCGTTAACTCAAGAGCAGAAATGACTTTTTCAAGACTGTGAATGGTCAGATTCACGTTTTGATTTTCCAATTGATTGATGTATTTTAATCCAAGATCTGCCCGTTCCGATAGCTCCTCTTGACTCATGTTTTGTTTTTTTCGCAAATATTTGACCTTTTGCGCTATATACCGTTGTAAATAATGTTTTGTTTTCATGTAACCAGAATACAAGTTTTAAATGACAAAAATAACACCTTAAACAAAACAAAGTATTTTATAACAAACATATTTTAGATTTATTATCTATGGTTTTTATAGGTATTGATCATCATAAGTGGAAAAAAGAGTACCTGAAAACAGTGGATCTTTTGATGAGAATAACCTTCTAAAAGGTGGAAAGGAACAGGCTTTTTTAAGAGATGACCGTGACTATCTAGGAAGTGATGGATAAACCTATTATTTTGTTATCTATTGAAATCGCATCATTTTCGGTTGTATCGCCTGAACTTTCATTGCCTGATTCATTCATATTGTATCATATACATAACAAAGTGTCATTTAAAGAAAATAAGTGTTATAATAGAATAAAATAAATAAGGAGGTCACATGATGACTGCACATGATATTTTAAACAACCCTTTCCTTAACAAGGGAACTGCCTTTACCTTAGAGGAACGTCAGAAACTAGGTCTCATTGGCCTCCTGCCACCTTACGTTCAAACCATTGAAGAACAAGCAGCGCAAACTTATGCGCAAATGCAAACAAAGGTTAATGATTTGGAAAAACGTTTGTTCCTAATGGAAATTTTTAATACAAATCGTACTCTATTTTACTACCTATTTGCTCAACATTTGGAAGAGTTTAATCCCATTGTTTATGATCCAACTATTGCCGATACCATCGAAGGCTATAGCGATCTTTTTGTAGACCCACAATATGCGGCCTATCTTGACATCAATCACCCTGAAAATATCGAAGCGACTTTGAAAAATGCAGCGGGTGATCGTGAAATTCGTCTTATTGTTGTGACAGATGCAGAAGGTATTCTCGGTATTGGTGACTGGGGTACAAATGGTGTCGATATTTCTGTTGGGAAACTGATGGTCTATACTGGAGCTGCAGGAATTGATCCTTCAATGGTACTTCCTTTGGTCATTGACGCAGGTACCAATCGTGAAGAACTTCGTAACAATCCTAATTACTTGGGAAATCGCCACGAACGTGTGCGTGGTGATCGTTACTATGATTTTATCGATCAATTTGTCCAAACTGCAGAACGTCTTTTCCCTAAACTCTACCTTCACTGGGAAGATTTCGGTCGCTTAAATGCTGCCAACATCCTTGAAAAATATCGAAAACAAATCCCAACCTTTAACGATGATATCCAAGGAACTGGTATTGTAACCCTTGGTGGGATCTTTGGGGCATTGGATATTACAGGTGAAAAATTAACGGATCAAGTTTATCTCTGCTATGGTGGTGGGACTGCTGGTGCAGGGATTGCTTCTCGTGTCCTTCGTGAAATGGTTAGTGAAGGTCTGCCTGAAGAAGAAGCTTATAAACGCTTCTTTATGGTCGACAAACAAGGTCTCCTTTTTGATGATATGGATGACTTAACGCCGCAACAAAAACCATTTGCTAAGAAACGTTCTGATTTTGCCAATGCAGATCAGTTGACGGACCTTCTTGAAGTAGTGAAGACGGTTAAACCAACCATTCTTGTGGGAACTTCAACTCAGCCAAATACTTTCACAAAAGAAATTGTAGAAGCTATGTGTGAAAACACTGAACATCCTATCATTTTCCCATTGTCAAACCCAACCAAACTAGCTGAAGCAAGTGCCAAAGATTTGATCGAATGGTCAGACGGAAAAGCATTTGTTGCAACAGGAATTCCAGCTGGTACAGTTTCCTATAAAGGTGTGGACTACGTGATTGGTCAAGCGAATAACGCACTGATTTATCCAGGTCTTGGACTTGGTATGCTGGCTTCTGAAGCGAGTCTGTTGACGGATGAAATGATTGGAGCTGCCGCACATTCATTGAGTGGTATTGTCAATCCAGGCGAACCAGGAGCACCAGTCTTACCTCCATTCAAGTATGTAGCTGATGTGTCTATCAAAGTAGCAGAAGCAGTTGCTAAAAAAGCGCAAGAACAAGGTCTTGCGCGTGCTCAAGAAACAGATATGGCTAAAGCAGTTCGTAATTTAAAATGGTACCCAGAATATAAATAAGTAAATGGGAATGGGGTGTACGAGTGCGACTGGATGCCTCGTACACCTTTTCTTGTATATCCTGTTAGATAGAAAGGGAGACTATGGAAATCTTTTTAACGTCAATTCAGAGTATTGTGCCCATTATCGTCATCATCATTCTTGGTTATTTCTTGCAAGTCCGTGGTTGGTTTCAAGAGAGCTTCGGAAATGACTTATCTAAACTGATTATGAACGTGGCCATGCCTGTTGCAATTTTTACCTCTGTTCTTAAATATTTAACTTTAGATAAATTGATTAGCTTGTCTGGCGGTTTGCTCTATACGTTTATCGCCTTCATTCTTGGTTACCTAGCGGCCTTTATCGCAGTGAAAGTTTTTAAAGTGCGCCCAGGACGCCGAGGAACCATGATTAATACCTTTGTTAATGCCAATACCATATTTATTGGTTTGCCTTTAAATATCGCTTTGTTTGGAAATCAAGCCCTTCCTTACTTCTTGGTTTATTATATTACAAATACAGTATCTACTTGGACATTAGGTGTCTATCTGATGACTTCTGATAGTAAAGAAGGGGCTTCAAAACAGGCTCAAAAATTTAATTGGAAGAAGCTTTTCCCAGCTCCTTTATTAGGTTTTCTCGTAGCCCTCGTCTTTTTGGTGTTACGTATTCCTGTTCCAAGTTTTGCGGAAAGTACCTTGACTTATATTGGTAGTTTAACAACGCCCTTATCTCTTGTCTATATCGGTATCGTCCTAGCTAAGGCAGGACTTAAGACAATTCGCTTTGATAAAGATACCATTATCACACTGGTTGGTCGTTTTATTCTTGCACCGGTCATCATGCTCTTGGTTCTGAAGTTCTTCTCTCCAAATATGGTGGCACCAGAATTTAGAACCTTTATGATTCAATCAGCAACACCAGCCTTGGCAGTTCTTCCTATCCTTGCCAATCAAGGTAAAGGCGATGTTGAGTTTTCAACGAATGTGGTCACTCTCAGCACAGTCTTATTTGTGATTGTGGTTCCAATTCTGCAGACATTGTTGGGATAGCATTTATATGAAAATGATGTAGTTTTAGTGCTATACATTCGTCAAAAAGGACGTCGGGTATTATACTCGACGTCCTTTTTAAACGGATGACTAGATCAACACATAGGTTTCAACCGCTTGCCCAGCCCCGTTTTCATTGTTGGTCTTTGTCACGACAGTCGCTTCCTCTTTCACTTCTTGAGGAGCGTTGCCCATAGCGACACCGATGCCTGCTTTTTTGAGCATAGGAAGGTCATTGAAGTTGTCCCCCATGGTGAGGACTTCTTCTAAGCTCAAGTGGTAGTGGTTGGCGAGTTCAACCAGAGCATCCTCTTTAGAGACGTGCTTAGCAGTAACTTCTAGGTAGTTGGCTTTGGAGAGATAAAAGGCGGTAGAAGGGAAGTCATCGGCAGAAATAGCACGATAGAGGGCTTGGATCTCTTCTGCATCTCCAATTAAGAGCAATTTGTGGAGGGGCTTTGTCATATCCAGCAAAGGATCCAATAGGGGAAGAATAAGAGGTTTTTCCCCTGTAATCCGGGCTTCCTCTCGGCTCCATTGGTCGAGATGATCGGTCATCCAGTCTTTTCCGCTATAGAGGTTGATCGAAACTTGAGGGAAGTGTTGGTTGGCCCAGTCGATAAACTGACGAGCTTCATTCTTGTCTAAGGGATGCTCAAACAGAACCTGCTCGCCTTTTTGAATCAAGGCCCCGTTGTAGCAGGCCATGGGGCAGTCTTCTATACCGAGTTCTTTGGCAATGGGTGCCATTCCTTTGGGGGAGCGAGCAGAGGCTAGCACGAAAGGGATCTCTTCACGCTTTAAATCTGGGATCAATGCTGCCAACTCTGGGTCAATCTGATGGTGGTCATTTAAGATGGTGCCATCGATATCGCTGATGATGAGACGAATGTGAGTCATAAAGATTACCTCCTAATAGAGAATAGTGGTTTCGTTGCCGACTTGTTTAAGGATGTCAGGGCTTGGTTTTTGATCAGTAATCCAATAGTCAAATTGTTGGAGACGAGCGAGATAGTAGTTGGCATGTTGGTGGAACTTGGTACTTTCTGCCACCAGCACCTTGGTACGAGCTCGTTCAAAAACGAGAGACTTGACGGCAACGTCTTCAGCATCCTCAAAGGTGACTTCGCCATTGGCTAAGCTACTCGCTCCAAAAAAAGCGAGATCAAAGCGAAGATTGTCCAGTATTTGTGCTTGATTCGCGTCATAGTAGAAGCGGTTTTTAGGGTAGAATTTTCCTCCTAAAAGATGAAAGTCAACCTGGGAATGGCTACTGAGCTGGATGGTATTGTCAAGGGAATGCGAATAGACTGTGACTTCCTTATTAAGCAAGCCAGCAAGCAGGGTCATCGAGGTAGAAACGTCGAGAAAGATCACTTGGCCATCTTGGATCAATTGCAGGGCCTTTTGAGCCATAGCAGTCTTTTCCTTGTTGGCTTTCTGACTACGGTCTAGGTAAGAAGGGCCGGGTTCTTTGTTTAAGGGGAGGAGTCCACCATGGGTCCTGCGGACCAGCTGGCGCTGACTAAGGAGAGCGAAGTCTCGACGGATGGTATCTTTTGAGACCTTGAAATAGTCGACCATTTCTTTAGCCGATAGCTGTTTTCGCTCTTCTAAGAGTTCTAATATTTTTTCGAGTCGTTGTTCCTGATACATGAGCTCGCTCCTTGTTTCTGTTCTTGCCTATATTCTACATCATTTATTAAGTTAATGCAAGTGTTTTTAATTATTTTTAAGCATTTATGATCTTTTTCCTTGTAAAGCCTTATTCTGACGTTTGTTTTAAAGGGGAAATTCTGCTATAATATGTCAAAATAACGTGGAGGTTTCCTTATGGCCAGTGAATATGAAAAAATGATTGCGGGTGACTATTATAGACCTGCGGACCCTGAATTACGGGCTTTGGCAAAAGCCTCTCGGGAGAAACAAGAGGCCTTTAACCAAGAGGTGGATCCTAAAAAGGGGGCATCCATCATCAAAGAGTGGTTTGGATCAACCGGTGAAAACCTCTATCTCAATCGCCAGGTTCTTGTGGATTATGGGGGCAACATCCATATAGGAGAAAATTTCTATGCCAATTACAATTTGACCATGTTGGATATTTGTCCCATTACGATCGGAAAGAATGCCATGATTGGTCCCAATTGCCAATTTTTGACCCCCTTACACCCGCTGGATCCAGATGAGCGCAACTCGGGTCTTGAGTACGGAGCTCCGATTACGATAGGGGACAATTTCTGGGCAGGAGGAGGGGTCACCATCCTTCCTGGTGTCACGCTGGGTGATAATGTGGTCGCTGGCGCTGGGGCAGTCGTGACCAAGTCTTTTGGTGACAATGTGGTCCTTGCAGGAAACCCAGCCCGTGTCATCAAAGAAATACCCATTAAAAAGGAGAAGGGATGATCCAAAAACATGAAATTCCTATTTTAGAGTTTGATGACAACCCGCAGGCAGTCATTATGCCGACCCATGAGGGACTTGATCTGCACCTACCTGAAAAATGTGTGTATGCTTTCTTGGAGGATGAGATTGATCGCTTTGCCAAAACTGTTGGAGCTGAGCAAGTGGCTACCTTTGTTTCAGCTACCAAGGCTTATCCAGTCTATGTTCTGGAGCACCAAGGGGAGAAAGTCTGCTTGGCACAAGCGCCAGTTGGATCTGCACCTGCTGCCCAATTCATGGATTGGTTGATTGGCTATGGGGTGAGGAAAATCATTTCCTCAGGAAGCTGTGGCGTCTTGGTGGACATAGAAGAAAATGCCTTTTTGATCCCGACCAAGGCCTTGCGAGATGAGGGAGCCAGTTACCATTATGTAGCGCCTTCTCGTTATATCGAAGTGGACAGTCGTGCACTGACCGCCATTGAAACTGTCTTGAAAGGAAAAGATATTCCTTATCAAGAGGTCATGACCTGGTCGACGGACGGTTTTTATAGAGAAACACCTGACAAGGTGGCCTATCGCATTGAAGAAGGGTGTCGTGTTGTGGAGATGGAGTGTGCCTCACTTGCAGCAGTCGCCCAGCTTCGTGATGCAGTTTGGGGCTTGCTCCTATTTACCGCAGATTCTCTTGCAGACCTAGAAAATTATGACCAGCGTGACTGGGGCTCAGAAGCTTTTGAGAAGGCCTTAGAATTATGCCTAGAGATGGTTCACCACTTATAAGCCTTTTCTCTTTTTATGATATAATGAAGCTATGTTAGACAAACTATTTTTTAAACAATGGCGGGCCAAATTGACTCGCCTGTCTCCGGCAAGGCGGATCTTTCTCAGTTTTGCTTTGGTTATCCTGTTGGGATCGCTCTTACTGAGTTTGCCCTTTGTCCAGCAAGTAAGCTCAACAGCAGGATACATCGACCACCTTTTTACCGCGGTCTCCATGGTCTGTGTGACAGGACTCTTTACCCAGTCGGTTGCTTCAACCTATAATGGCTGGGGGCAATTGATTTGTATGCTCTTGATTCAGATTGGGGGCCTGGGGATTTTGACCTTTATCGGTCTCTTCTTTATGGAGAGCCGTCAAAAGCTCAGTTACAAAGACCGGCAGACCATTCGAGACAGCTTTAGCTTTAGCAATAACCAGAGCTTGGCCCGTTTTGTCCGCTCCATCTTTATTACCACCTTTACCATCGAAGGACTGGGAGCCTTGCTCCTCATGATTCGCTTTATTCCTCGCTTTGGCTGGGGCCATGGGATTTTCAACTCCATCTTTGTTGCTGTCTCGGCCTTTTGTAATGCAGGTTTTGATAATTTTGGGAGCGATAGTATGATGAGTTTCCAGACCGATTGGTTGGTCAATCTGACCTTGTCTGCTCTGATCATTACTGGGGGCTTGGGCTTTATGGTCTGGTTTGACCTAGCCACCAAGGCCCGCAACCAATCGGAACGCCGGACTCTTCGCTTTCATACCAAGGTGGTTCTCTGGTTAACAGCTGCTATCCTTCTGTTTGGGACAGTAACCAGCCTCTTGACCGAGTTTGATAATCCTGCAACGATTGGCTCCCTGCCCTTGGGAGAGAAAATTTTAGTCAGCTTCTTCCAAACGGTCAGCATGCGGACAGCTGGTTTTGCCTCCTTAGACTATACAGCAGTCCGGCCAGTGACGCTCTTCATCTACCTCTTGCAGATGTTCCTAGGTGGAGCACCGGGTGGTACCGCAGGAGGGATGAAGATCACCACCTTCCTGGTCCTCTTGCTTCTGGCTCGGAAGGAATTGTTGGGGCTACCGCATACTAACTTGGGAAAACGAACGATTTCACCAGACATTGTTCAACGTTCCTTTGGGACGGCGGTGATTTTCCAGTTGACCTTCTTACTGGGTCTGTTAGGAATCTGTTTGGTGACCCCGGATGGCCAACGCTTTATTTATCTGGTCTTTGAGGTGGTGTCGGCTCTAGCGACAGTCGGAGTGACGGCTAATGTCACCTCAACCTTAAATGGAGCGGGACTAGGCATTATCATGGTGCTCATGTTTATCGGACGGATCGGTCCCTTGACCCTTATGGTCAGCTTGAACAATTACAAGGCCAAGAAGGCAGACACCTTGCAGTATGCCAAGGCAGACATCATTATCGGATAGGAGAAACTCATGGCGAATCGGACCATTGGAATTTTAGGATTAGGAATCTTTGGACAGAGCGTTTTAAAAACCTTGCAGGACCAGGATGTGGATATCATTGCAATTGACGATCACGCAGATGTGATCAACCAGTATGAATCCATGATTACAACTGGAATTGTCGGAGACATTACAGAAATGGACCTCTTGGATGCGGCAGATATTGGGAACTGCGACACAGTCGTTATCGCAACAGGTGAAAATCTGGAGTCCAGTGTGCTGGCGGTCATGCACTGTAAGGCCCTTGGTGTTGAGCGAGTCATTGCCAAGGTCAAGAATGAAGTGACCAAGGAAGTCCTTGGGAAGATTGGGGCTGATTTGGTCATCCTACCAGAGGTAGAAGCAGGCATGTCTCTAGCTAAGATGATCCTCTTCCAACACGGGATTGAAGTTTTCCAGTTGGATGAAGCAGTGGTGGTAGCCGAGTTCACGGTTCCAGCCAGCTGGGTAGGTAAAAGCCTTCAAGACTTGGCGGTCAGAGAGGAGTACCATCTCAATATTATCGGCTATCGAGATGCGGAAGACCAATCGCTTCATATTCAGATTGGTCCCGACTTTGTATGGCCGGCTGAGGTACGCGTGATGGCAGTGACAGACAACCAGTATCTGGATAGAATCCAAGATTTGTTAGACTAATGGTGTAATGGAAACGGCCGAAAGGTCGTTTTTTTCTCCTCTAGGTTAACTCTTCTTTAAGCAATGATTGCTAAAGTAAGAGAAACAAAAATACTTCCATTGTGGGAATAGAAGGATGAAAGATGACATTTTTAAACAGAATACGACCCAAACAGCCCTTAAAAGAGCTCAAATGGTTTGATATTGGTATTGTGACGGCCATTCTCTTTGGGCAATTCATTATCCGCTCGACCCAGCTGTTTTTAGCCAGTTTTCAGCCAGTCGCGCAGACTGCAGTAGCCACAAGCAGTAGCAATACCGCAAGTGAAGGAGCTGCTTATTCCAGCAATATGACCTTGCAGTTGATCTTGCTGGCTCTAGCTCTTCTTTACTTGCTGCTCCGTCGCTTTGATTTTAAACAATTGCCGATCCGCTTCAAGTGGTCCACCTTGATCTGGGTGCCTTTGCTCTTTGTAGCGATGGGACTTTTTGGGGATGTAATCTCAACGGTTTCGGGTGAATACAATTATCTAAGTCCGAGTCTTTGGCCTTTTATCGATCCTATGCAGATCCTCCACAAGTTCATGGCTTTGAGTCCCATGGCGATTGCTTATGGCTTACTCAATGGATTTTATGAAGAATTTTTCTTTTTGGGCTTAATGACTTCGGTGAGTGAGAAGAGCAAGTGGAAGGCGTTGGCCTTTTCAACCCTGATCCGTTTTTCTTTCCACACCTATCAAGGGCTTCTCTGGGCCTTTGTGATTGGCGTCATTTATGGACTCTTTTATTACGTCATGTACAAGAAGGTCGTCAAGAATCTCTTGCCATTTTTCCTCATGCATGCCTTGGCAGATATGTTTGGCTCGAGTCTCATGTATCTCTTGATCAATTGGGGAAGTTGATCTTATAAAATTTTAGGAAAGGCTCTGTCACGTGTTGACAGGCCTTTTTTTGAGTGCTATAGTAAAAACGTAAGCGCTTACCTAGCGAAACGAAGCAGATGAAAAGAGGGCGAGTCAGATGCCCCATAAAAAGAGGAGGACAGACAAATGGCAGGACCAGTGATAGGTGGAGAAAACTATCGGATCTCCGTATTAACGGAATCTTTGGTGCGCTTGGAATACTCAGAGGATGGTATTTTTGAGGATGGTCAGACGCAAGTTGTGCAAAATCGTGATTTTGGACCTGTAGCCTGTGAGGTCGTAGAGACAGAAGAGGTCCTCGATCTGCATACGGAGCATCTCCACCTTCATTTTGAAAAGGGACCTTTTACACCGGATCGGCTTTTTATCGAGCTCAAGGGTCAGTATGCAGTCTATGGTAGCCGGTGGCACTATGGAGATCAGCCTGAGACCTTGAAAGGGACCAGTCGGACGCTTGACGAGGTCGATGGAGCTATGGAGTTGGAAGATGGGATCTTGAGCAAGGCCGGTTATGCTCTTTTGGACGATTCCAGTTCCTACTTGTATGATGTCGAAAGCGGATTTAGAGCACGGCCATGTCCAGAAGTGGATCTTTATTTCTTCGGTTATGGGCGCGATTATCTAGGGGCCTTGAAAGATTTTTACCATCTGACGGGACAACCCCCCCTCTTGCCACGTTATGCTCTGGGAAACTGGTGGAGTCGGTATTGGCCTTATACCAGTCAGGAGTACACAGATTTAATGGATCGTTTCAAAGCTGAAGGGGTACCTTTGGCTGTCAGTGTGATCGATATGGACTGGCACAAGACAGCAATTCCTGCTCGCTTTGGAAGTGGTTGGACGGGCTATAGTTGGAACCGGGACTTGATTCCTGATCCAGCTGCCTTCTTACATGGTCTTCATGAGCGTGGTTTAAAGGTGACCTTAAATGTCCATCCAGCAGATGGCATTCGCGCCTTCGAAGATGCTTACCCTATGGTCGCAAAACGCTTGGGATTAGATGTGGAAAAAGAAGAAGCGGCTAGCTTTGACTTTTACAGTCCAGCCTTTCGCGAAGCTTATTTCGAAGATGTCCACCATCCCTTGGAAAATCAAGGAGTCGACTTTTGGTGGATTGATTGGCAACAGGGAAGTCATGGCAAGATGGATCCCCTTTGGTTGTTAAATCACTATCATTATCTAGACAATTGCCGAAAAGGCCAAGCTGGTCTCATCTTATCGCGTTATGGGGGTCCTGGTAGCCACCGGTATCCGATCGGTTTTTCAGGGGATACCATTGTGACTTGGGAATCCCTAGCCTTTCAACCCTATTTTACCAGCACAGCTTCAAATATCGGTTATACGTGGTGGAGTCACGATATTGGTGGCCATATGCGGGGTTACTATGATGAAGATTTGGCTCTTCGTTGGTTGCAATTTGGGGTCTTTAGTCCGATCAATCGTCTCCATAGTTCTTGTAATGCTTTTAACAGCAAGGAACCGTGGTTTTACTCGCCTGAGACCTGTCGCTGGATGAAGCAGTATTTGCGTCTGCGTCACAGCTTACTGCCTTATCTTTACACCATGAATGTGGCGACGCATGAAGAAGGACTGCCTTTGATTCAGCCTCTCTATTACCATTACCCAAACGAAGAAGAGGCTTATGAGGCTAAAAATCAATATTTCTTTGGTAGTGAACTCATGGTGGCCCCAATTACAGAGGCTCTGGATCCTGTCTATCATAGTGCTTCTGTGAGTGTTTGGTTCCCAGACGGAGTTTGGTATGATTTCTTCCACGATTGGAGATACGAAGGAAAAGGCAAGCTTACAGTCTTTAGAGCTAGCAAGGATATTCCGGTCTTTGCGCGTGCAGGAGCCATCATCCCTATGGATGCACAAGCACAGACAGGGGTAGAGCTCCCAGAAATGCTGGACTGGCATCTTTTCCCAGGTGACAATCGTTCCTTCGTACTCGTTGAAGGAGAAGGAGATAACAAGGTTGAAACCCGCCTAACTGTCAATTGGGATGAAAGAAAGATTAGGCTGGATTTAACAGGTGATCGAACGCTGCTTCCTGAAAAGAGACAGCACCGGTTCTTCCTCCATACCTTTGAGACAGCCCCTATCTTAGTGGACAATCACAGTCAGGAGATTGCGATGGGTGAGCTGCAATCGCGTCCTACCGCAAAAGAAGATCGGATGTTTGAGCTCTTGAAATCTGCCAACCTGGCCTACGATAGAAAGAATGAATTATTTGCGGCTTGTTCAACAGCCAAGGATTGGAAACAGTTGATGAAGATCATTACGCCTTTAGAGGAAGGTTTGCGTCAACGTCTCTTTGAAGTGATTTATTCCAGTGAAGAGAATGAAGACTTGTAAATTCTTGCAATTTTACCCCTATTTTTGTATGATGAAAGTGATTTCACAATCATAAAGGAGAAGAAAAAATGGAACAAAAATGGTGGCATAATGCCGTAATTTACCAAGTTTATCCAAAGAGTTTCAAGGATAGTAATGGCGATGGCATCGGGGATCTCAAGGGGATCACGAGCAAGCTAGACTACTTGGAAAAATTAGGGATTACAGCGATCTGGCTCTCACCAGTCTACAAGAGTCCCATGGATGATAACGGCTATGACATCTCGGATTACGAGGATATTGCCTCCATCTTTGGTAGCATGGAAGATATGGAAGAATTGATCGCAGAAGGCCATAAACGCAAGATCAAAATCATTATGGACTTGGTAGTCAACCATACCTCTGATGAGCATGCTTGGTTTATCGAAGCACGTGAAAATCCAGACAGTCCAAAGCGGGATTTCTATATTTGGCGGGATGAGCCCAATGGCATTATTTCTGCTTTTAGTGGCTCTGCTTGGGAATTTGATGAAGCCTCAGGCCAATACTACCTGCATAACTTCAGTAAGAAGCAACCAGACCTCAACTGGGAAAACGAGGAGCTTCGTCATCAGATCTATGACATGATGAACTTCTGGATTGACAAGGGAATTGGTGGCTTCCGTATGGATGTGATCGATATGATCGGTAAGATCCCAGATCAGGAAATCATCAGCAATGGTCCCATGCTCCATCCTTACTTGAAGGAAATGAATCAAGCGACCTTTGGCGATAAGGATCTGCTCACAGTGGGAGAAACTTGGGGAGCAACTCCAGAGATTGCCAAGCAATACTCCAATCCAAAAAATCAAGAATTGTCCATGGTTTTCCAATTTGAACACATCGGCCTTCAATACCAACCGGGTCAACCAAAGTGGCACTACGCTAAGGAATTGGATGTGCCTAAATTGAAGGAAATTTTCACCAAGTGGCAGACGGAATTAGGAGAAGAGGAAGGCTGGAATTCCCTCTTTTGGAACAACCACGATTTGCCACGGATTGTGTCAACTTGGGGGGATGATGGCGACTATCGTGTCAAATCTGCCAAGGCTTTAGCGATTCTGCTTCACTTGATGAAGGGAACTCCTTATATTTATCAAGGGGAAGAAATCGGGATGACCAATTTTCCATTTAAGAGCCTTGAGGACGTAGAAGATATTGAGTCGATCAACTATGCTCATGAAGCCTTAGAAAAAGGGGTTCCGCTCGAAGTGATCATGGATCAAATCCGCCATATTGGTCGGGACAATGCCCGGACACCGATGCAGTGGAATGATGAAGCAGAAGCTGGCTTTACGACAGGTCGTCCATGGCTTGCGGTCAACCCAAACTACAAAGAGATCAATGTAGAGGCTGCCCTAGCAGATCCAGACTCTATTTTCTATACCTACCAAGCCCTCATTGCTTTGAGAAAAGAGTACCCTTGGCTTGTGACCGCTGATTATGAATTGGTGGACGCAACAGACAAGGTTTTTGCCTACAAGCGGGTAGAAGGAGAGCAAGCCTATCTGGTGGTTGTCAATCTCTCCAGTCAAGAGCAAGAGTTACCGCTCGTCAATGGGGTTGAAGAGGTTCTCATTGCCAATACCAAGGTAGAACAAGTCCTCGAATCAGGCAAGTTGGCCCCTTGGGATGCCTTCTGTGTCAAACTAGCCTGATAAAAGTAAGAAAAATAGAGGAAATTACTTCCTCGTAGAAGCAGGTCTTTCTCAGTTGAGAAGGCCTGTCAGATTGGGAACGACGTCATCTAAAAAACTTTCCTTAGGTGAGTTACGGACGTCAGCGAACTTCTACGAAGTTCCAAGACTAAATCAAGATACAAAGGGCGACTGCGGATAAAGGCAAAATAGGAAGTTTGACGAAGAATCTTTAGATTCTAGGAGAACTTATCTTTTTGACACAATCCGCAGCCCGTGTTCAATTCGTATTGAGCCCCTTCGCTCTTTAATTTCTGGGCTCAGGCTAAAACAGTTTCCCAAACTGTTTTACTCTCAAAACTCCCGAGTGCTAGAAACAATAGTGTTTCTAGCACTTTTCTCACAGCGGAAAGTTTCACTAGATGATAGAATCATTCTAAGGAATACATTTTTATAGAATTTCTTAGATTTGTAAACAGAAGCAATTTGTTTATGCTTGCACAGGTCTTTCTCAGCAGAGAAGGCCTGCTTTATTTTTAGGGGCTGTTCTTCTAGCAGAATCCGCTCAAAAATGGTTCGGGGACGCTTGAGCTATAGGAAATATTTATAAGGAGTCCTAGTTTTTACTTTTAATTTCTGGTCTCAAGGCCCATCAAATCCATGTTATAGTTTTTGACTATAACAAAATTCGTGTAAAAGCAATTATACAAGACGCCTATCTTCTGATATGATAGTGTCAATTAGAATTTTTGGAGGACACAACATGTCAACTACAATTATCGGTTTCCCACGTTTGGGTGAATTCCGTGAATTAAAATTTACAACTGAAAAATACTTTAGAAAAGAAATCTCAGCAGACGAGCTCTTGGCAGCTGCTAAAGACTTGCGTGCTAAACACTGGAATATTGTTAAAGAACAAGGCATCTCAGAGATTCCTTCAAACGACTTCTCACACTACGACAATTTCCTTGATGCAGCCTTCCTTTTCAACGTCGTGCCTGCATCTGTTCAAAACTTGGATTTGACAGACCTTGAACAATACTTCGCTTTGGCGCGTGGTTACCAAGGTGAAAAAGGGGATGTGCGTGCCCTTCCAATGAAAAAATGGTTCAACACCAACTACCATTACATCGTTCCTAAATTTGAAAAAACAACAGAAGTGAAATTGGCTGGTCACAAGATTTTTGATGAGTACCAAGAAGCCAAAGAATTGGGGATCAACACTCGTCCAGTAGTGGTTGGACCATTCACTTTCCTTCAATTATCTGACTTTGAAGATGGTGTGAAAGCTGAGGACTTCGTAGACAGCTTGGTTGCTGCTTACCAAGAAGTCTTTGCCAAATTGGCTGAGCTTGGTGCGACTCGTACTCAACTCGATGAGCCAGCTCTTGTCAAAGATTTGTCAGCTGAAGAAAAAGCTCTCTTCTTGAACCTCTACAACAAACTCTTGGCTGACAAGAAAGGCCTTGAAGTCTTGATCCAAACCTACTTTGGTGATGTTCGTGATGTCTACAATGACCTTGTGAACTTGCCAGTAGATGGTATTGGTCTTGACTTTGTTGAAGGCAAGAAAACACTTGAATTGGTGAAAGGTGGCTTCCCAGCTGATAAGACCCTTTATGCAGGTATTGTGAATGGGAAAAACATCTGGCGCAACAACTATGAAAAGAGCTTGGAAATCTTGGATCAAGTTCCAGCTGAAAAGGTTGTCTTGACGACTTCTTGCTCCCTTCTTCATGTGCCATTTACAACGGCTAACGAAGATTTTGAACCAGCTATTTTGAACCACTTCGCCTTTGCGGTTGAAAAATTGGGTGAATTGCGTGACTTGGATGCCATCCGCAATGGTCAAGGGGCGGAAGCTCTTGCTGCCAACAAAGAACTCTTTGCAACAGAACGCGTTGGAGCAAATGCTGAACTTCATGCTCGCATCGCAGCTTTGACAGAAGCAGACTACACTCGTTTGCCAGCCTTTGCAGAACGGGAAGAAATCCAAAAAGAAGCCTTCAAGCTTCCAGCACTTCCAACAACTACCATTGGTTCATTCCCTCAAACCAAGGAAGTTCGTGCTAAACGTTTGGCCTTCCGTAAGGGTGAATTGACACAAGAAGAATACGATGCCTTCCTTGCTGAAACGATCGACGAATGGATCAAATGGCAAGAAGAAGTTGGATTTGACGTACTTGTACACGGTGAATTTGAGCGGAACGACATGGTTGAGTACTTCGGTCAAAACTTGTCTGGTTACCTCTTCTCTAAAAACGGTTGGGTACAATCATACGGTATGCGTGGGGTGAAACCACCAATCATCTGGGGTGATGTGACTCGTCTTAACCCAATCACTGTGAAATGGTCTAGCTACGCACAAAGTCGTACGGACAAACCTGTTAAAGGGATGTTGACTGGACCTGTTACCATCCTTAACTGGTCATTCCCACGTGAAGATATCTCTATCAAGGATTCTACTCTTCAAATCGCTCTTGCCATCAAGGATGAAGTTCTTGACCTTGAAGCTGCAGGCGTGAAGATCATCCAAATCGACGAGGCTGCTCTTCGTGAAAAATTGCCACTCCGTCGTAGCGACTGGTACGAAGACTACCTTGACTGGGCGATTCCAGCCTTCCGTTTGGTACACTCAACTGTTGCACCAGACACACAAATCCACACTCACATGTGTTACTCAGAATTTACAGATATCATCCCAGCTATCGACAACTTGGATGCAGACGTCATCTCATTTGAAGCTAGCCGTTCAAACCTTGAAATCTTGGATGAGTTGAAAGCCAAAAACTTCCAAACAGAAGTTGGACCTGGGGTTTACGATATCCACTCACCACGTGTCCCACAAGACGGTGAAATCGATCACACTATTGAAGCAATCTTGGCAAAAGTACCAAGTGGCAAAGTTTGGATCAACCCTGACTGTGGTTTGAAGACTCGTGGAATTAAAGAAACAAAAGAAAGCTTGATCAAACTCGTTAATGCTGCTAAAGAAGCGCGTGAACACTTGTAAGAAATGTTTCGAGGACCTTCTATCATCGTGTAGAGGGTTTTCGAATCGTTCCCTTATCCTAGAAATAGTGGCTCAGAGTTCTTGATCAAAGAAACAAAAGAAAAGGATAGAATATGTCACAACACACACCGTCTCTGTCATTTGAAGTTTTTCCTCCAAATCCTGAAGTAGGCAATGCCAAACTCTTACGTGCTTTGGCAAATATGCAGGAGCTAGCTCCTCACTTTATTAGTGTGACCGCTAGCAATAATAAATACAATATCAAAGAGACGACGGTTGCTTTAGCCAATTACATTCAAAATGAATTGTCTATTCCGACGATTGCTCACTTGCCAGCCGTCTATTTGAGCAAGGAAAAAGTGGCCGATACTCTTCATGAGTTAGATGAAGTAGGAGTTCATCGGATTTTGGCTCTGCGTGGGGATATTATCCCTGGTGTGGAACCTTTAAAAGACTTTCGTTATGCAACGGATCTGATTGAATTTATTAAAACAGAAGCTCCCCATTTTGAGGTGATTGGTGCTTGCTATCCTGAGGGACATCCGGATTCTCCAAACCAAATTTCAGATATTCAAAATCTTAAAAAGAAGGTAGATGCAGGGTGCTCTAGTTTGGTCACTCAACTTTTCTTTGACAATGAGCGTTTCTATGATTTTCAAGATAAGTGTACTTTAGCTGGGATCAATGTTCCTATTCATGCAGGAGTGATGCCGATTCTCAATCGCAATCAGGCCCTTCGTCTCCTTAAGACTTGTGAAAATGTTCATATCCCACGGAAGTTTAAAGCGATTTTAGACAAGTATGAGCATGATCCAAAGTCTCTTCGCGCAGCTGGCTTGGCTTATGCAGTCGATCAAATTGTTGATTTGGTTACTCAAGATGTGGCAGGTGTCCATCTTTACACCATGAACAATGAAGATGTCGCTTACCACGTCTACCAAGCAACAAAGGCGTTATTTGCTCATCAACCGAATTTTGAAGGGAATTAATCAACACTTTTGGTAGGAAGTGTAGAGATTGAGAAAGAATCGTTCTCAGTCTCTTTTTATTTGGATAAATTACTTGCTAAAAGCCAACTTTTTTTATAGTATTAATATGAAGTTTTTGGAGGCGCTTGCAATGAAGAAAAGTCTGAAGTTGAAGTTATTTGGACCCCCTAAGGTTGTTTTCAATCAGAAAACTATTCGGTTTTCTTTCTCGAAGATGGAGGCCTTGCTTTATTACTTGGCAGTCATGGGCCAGGTCAACCGAGATGAAATCGCCGGTATTCTTTGGGGAGATAAGGAAAACCAAGTAGCTCGCAAAAACTTACGGAATACGGTTTACCAAGCCAATAAAATCTTTGAAGGAGATATCATTGTCTCACCAAGCCGGAGTAGTTTGGCCCTTAATCCTGACTTGAATCTTTCTTTGGATGTTCAGCTCTTTGAAAGAGATCCACTAAGTGCCTTGAATCTCTATCAGGGAGACTTTCTAGAGGGCTTCTATGTCAAGGATGATGAAGACTTTGATCAGTGGGCTTCTCGCAAACGAGATGCTTATAGGAAGCTCTATGTCGAAAGCTGCTATCAAAAAATTGAGCAGGTCGGTTTTGCAGATCCTGGTATAGAACTCTTGCTCCATCATTTGGTAGAACTGGATGAATTTGAAGAGAAAAACTACCAGCTCTTGATGGAGTATTATAGCTTCCATCATCAGCTAGGAAAATTTTTTGAAACTTATTATAAGCTAGTCGATTTATTGGATCGCGAGCTCAGTGTGCGTCCCAGTCGAGCGATTGAGGAATTTTATCACTCCGTTTTGGAAGCCAAACGAACTCATAAACTGACCAATCGCTTGAATATTCGTGAACTTCCCTTTTTTGGTCGGAAACAAGAACTCTCGCAGCTCGAGGAATACCTCTCTTTAGTAGAGACGGGTGAAGCGGTAGGACCGTTTCTCGTGATGGGGCAATCTGGAACAGGTAAGAAACGTCTCTTGCGGCAGTTGGTCTTGATGTCCAATCGCAGTTTTCACTTTATCAAGGTTGAAGGAAGAGCTACTAGTCAGCGCTACGAAGGAAGCAACTGGAATGATCTCAGACAAGCGCTAGAGAAACTGGGGGATGAGATGGGGATTTCCCTTCTGGAAGAGGAGGATGATCGCATTTCTGTATGGAATCAGCTTCAAGGCCTTAGCAAAGAAAAACCGCTCGTGATCCTGCTTGAAAACGCCCAGTGGATCGATCCAGTGTCTCTAGAAAAAGTGAAACAACTAGAGGAAAGAAGAAACCAGGAGAAATGGCAACTGATTTTTACAGCTGAAGAGCCTCTGCCAGCTTCCTTCGTCAACTTCTTGGGGAGCTTGAAGGTAGAGAAACGGCTGTCTCAACTAGAGTTGACCAATTTTGATCCAAGTGAAAGTCGTGCTCTCTTGAAAGGGGAACTGGGAGCAATAGAGCCGGCAGTGATGGAGCAGATGGTCGAATGGAGTGAAGGCAGTCCGTTCTTGCTGTCCAGCTATATCGAAGAGTGGAAAGAAAATGAAAATTTAGAACCCTTGCCTGATATCATTCAAGCCTATCTTTCTCAGGAACTTGGGGATATGAGCAGTGAGGAAGAGGCTCTTCTACACTACCTATCTTGTTTTCATAAGCCAATTTCTCTGTCTATCTTAGCAGAATTGACGGCTACAGAGCTTCCTGTTTTGACAGAGTTAATCGAGCCTTTATCTGAAAGAGCGATCGTCTCAATCGTAGAAGAAGGAGAGGCTCTCATGGTTCAATTCTGCAAGCAGTTGGTAGCCATGTACTTTTACCATCTTCTTTCTCCAGCTAGACGGCGGCTCTTCCACCAACAAATTGCGCAAAAATTGGAAGAAACTTTAGAAGATTCGACGGACATTCTTCTTTATAAGGAAATTGCCTACCAATACAAGCAATCCCAAAATCTTTTGCGTTCCTTATCGTTTGAGTTGACCTATTTAGAAGAAATCCTTCAGCTGGAGCATGAGCTGTTTCCGATTTATTCCAAGGTAGATGAAGGGGGCCTATCAGATGGTACAAATAGCCATTTGGACATTTTTGGAGAGCTATCCCGCATACGCCAAGAATTAGAAAACCTCTTTTCAAGGCACCAAAGAGATAGAGAATACAAGCATTTACAACTGCGTTACTTGTATCTAGAAGGTCGCTATTTTATTCGGAGTGGGGAGTATCAAAAGGGGATTCATGATATCCAAAAAGTTATCTCCTATGCGCGGGAACTCAAGCAATCCGACTTCCTTTTAGAGGGTTATCGGCAAATCATCTATTATTGCATTCAAACTGAAAATATCTCTGAGATGGCCTATTATACAGATTTGGCTTTGGAAGATGCCATCCAAGCTAATAATCATGAGGTCATCGCGATCCAGTTGCGTTTGAAGGGCTTGTATCACCTGATGGTTGGGGATGAGGAGCAGGCGACCCGGCATCTGTATCGCTCCATTGATTGCTTTAGTTTGACCAATAGCATGCAGGCTAAGTATGCCATTCAAATTGCAGCTTCTTTGGCCTACCTCGCTGAAATCGAGCAAGTGAGAGGCCATTTCCAAGTAGCCGTCACCCACTTAGAAGAGGTTCTGCGTTTGGTGGGAGATCAAGCTGTTGATTCCGTCCGTGTCGTCTTTGATATTGATCTTGGAATCGCCTATTATTGGAAGGGAGATTTGATCCAAGCTCGCCTCTGTTTTGACAGAGCTCAGAAGATTTTGTCCAGTGTTCGTTTCCCTTGGAAGGAAGAATTGCTTGAATTTTACCAATCCTTGATTGCTTGTCAGCAAGGGGATCACGAGAAGGTTGCGGCTTATCTGGCTCGAAAAGAAAGGACGATGAATCCATCTGCCAATTCGCGGGATAAGGGGATGGTTCATTATCTATTAGCTTTCTTATCTGATCAAAAGGAGAAAGGAGAAGAGCTCGCTCCTGCCCTGAGTACCTTCTTGAAAGAAGATAAGAAATACTACAAGAAGGTAGCAGAGCAACACTTGAATCCCTACAGAGATCGTCAGTTTCTTAAGAAATTAAAAGACCTGTAGTGTCTCTTGTCTAAATCATAAGAGAAGACTAAGTGGCCATGCCTCCTTTCAGGCAAAGATCATTGTGCTGAAAATGAAAAAAGCATAGAAATACCCTAGCAATGAGTGTTTCTATGCTTTTTACGTGTGTAGAAATCTTCTTAGTTCAGTTTTTGTTGCGCCAATATTTGGGTTAAGTAAAAGATAAAGGTCGCGGCAAGATTTGAAGTATGATTGTCAATGTCATGAGGAGGAGAAACTTCCACGACATCAAATCCGATTAATTTACCACTGGCGGCAATGTGTTGGAGAAGCAAGAGGGCTAGTTTGGGATCGACGCCAAGTGATTGGATGGCGCTAACACCAGGAGCAGAGCCGACCGCAAAGCAATCCATATCAATAGACAGATAGATCGCGGTTTGGTTTTCTAAAAATTGATCGATTCGATCCAGAATGGCTTGGTGGCTCATCTGGAAGAGATCTTGGCCAGTTAAAAAATCAATGCTTGGTGTTTTAGCAACGTAATTAAAGAGGAAGAGGTTATTATTGTGCTCTTGGATCCCCAGAATGAGGTAAGGGAATTCCTGCCCCTTGTCTTTTGCATGATCAGCCATTTGACGAAAACCTGTTCCAGAATTGGGACCGGTTTGGTCGTAAGGTCGCAAATCAAAGTGGGCATCCAGATTGATCACAGCCAGTTGTTCATCTTTTTCCAAACTGGATTGGATCCCTAGATAGTGGCCGTAAGCAGTTCCGTGACCGCCTCCTAGGACAATAGGTTGGATCCCTAATTGGTACATGCGCTGGATAGCTTGTGAGAGACTTTCTTGGAGTTCTTCTAGTGAATGGTTGGGCCCGTCAATATTTCCCACATCATACACTGTCACATTGGTTCCCCAGTGCCATGGAAGTTTAGCGATTTGAGAACGGATGGCTGTAGGACCCTCGACCGCTCCTACGCGCCCATTGTTGATATAGACTCCTTTGTCGCTCTTAAAGCCGATGATCCCAAAGGTCATCCCCTCAAATGGAGTGAGAGTCTCGTCGTTTAGGTCTAAAAATTTGGTGACCATTCCCCATTTGGCAGTGTAGGGATTGTCCTCGATGCTACCTTGATAGTAGCTGTAGGTCATTGGATAGTAGTTTGTGAGCAAGCTTGTCGCCTCCCTTATTTTTCTGAAAGCAGGCAGAGGCTGAGAAGATCGCCAGCCTCTGTTTTGCTTTATTCTTACTGTATCAGTATTGAATGCTTAAGTCAACTGCTTTTTCGATGGTTGCTAAGAATTCTTCGCTTTCGACAACAGCAGATGCTTTATTAAGTTCTTCAAAGATTTCGATATCTTTGTCAAATTCAATGAAGTTTAGTTTTTGACGAATCAGCTCATAAGCTGGTTTTGTGCCTTTACCAAGTTCATGATTTTCTGGTTTGAGATCCAAGGCTTGGCAAGCTGCCATGATTTCAGTAGCAACGATGCGACGTGAGTTTTTAAGAATTTCTGCTGCTTTACGAGCGGCAGTCGTTCCCATGCTGACGAAATCTTCTTGGTTTTCACAAGATGGAATAGAATCGACACTAGCAGGGTGAGCCAAAATTTTATTTTCCGATGCAAGGGATGCACAAGCATACTGGGTAATCATGAAGCCTGAGTTGAGTCCAGGGTGTTTGACCAAGAAGGATGGTAATTTACTGAGTTGGCTGTTGACCAAGCGTTCCACCCGACGTTCAGATACGTTCCCAATTTCAGAAAGGGCAATGCCTAAGAAGTCAAATGGTTGCGCCATTGGTTCACCGTGGAAGTTACCTCCTGAGATGACGTGTCCTTCTTTGGTAATGATTGGGTTATCTGTTACAGAGTTGATTTCGATTTCAACTTTTTCTTTTACGTAAGCAATAGAATCCTTGCTGGCTCCATGTATTTGAGGGATACAGCGAAGTGTATAAGGATCTTGTACCCGTTGTTGAGTCGCAACAGTGGTATTCTTGCTTCCTTCAAGGAGGTTACGGATGTTGCGAGCAGTTGCCAATTGTCCACTTTGTGGGCGGATGGAATGAAGGTCTTCTTCGAATGGACTGGTAATTCCATTGTGAACTTCCATTGAGAGAGCACCAGCGATATCAGAGAGTTTGAGCAATTGGATACCATCATAAGTCGCAAGAGCACCGATACCGGTTAGGACAGTCGTACCATTGATCAAGGCAAGCCCTTCTTTGGCAGCTAATTGGATCTTTTCAATTCCAGCACGATCTAAGGCTTCTTGCCCACTGAGAAGTTCCCCTTTGTAGTAGGCACGTCCAAGGCCCAACATTGGTAAAACCATATGAGAAAGAGGAGCAAGGTCTCCAGAAGCTCCGAGAGAGCCTTTTTCAGGAATATAAGGAGTGACTCCTTTGTTGAGCAATTCTAACAGTTTTTCAACGGTTGACAGACGAATGCCAGAATAGCCTTTCAAGAGTGAGTTGATACGGATCAGCATGATGGCACGAACAGCATCTTCCGGAAGTGGATCACCGAAGCCAGATGAGTGAGTCCGGATCAGGTTTCCTTGCAGTTGAACAGTATCTTCTGGAGAGATGCTGACATTACAGAGGGAACCAAAGCCAGTGGTTACACCATAGACGACTCGTTTTTCCCGGACAATGTCATCAACGATTTTACGGGATGCGATAACGGCTTCTTTGGCTTGTTCATCAAGCTCACATTGGGCACCGTGCCGAGCTACAGCGATGACTTCTTCGAGTGTTAAGCTATTACCATCTAAATGAATCAATTGAGTCATGTAAAACCTCCGATTATGAATAGTTGTTCTGTGGAAGTAGTGTTGTTTACTTCGGTTTGAATACCAAACATGGGCCCATTGTCTATTGATCTAAAAAATTGAAAAGAGTCATAGAGAAAAGGGCTCAGGTTTGACATTCGTGGAGTTCTAGATGGGTTAGGGAGCAAAACCGAGCTTCGCTCCCGTCTCTGTTCCCATCTACTGTGTAAAGAAAATTAGTGAGGAAGGGCTTTAGATTTATGTAGTTTATCGCCGTGGAAAACAAAGTAGAGTCCACTTGCGATCA
Organism: Streptococcus sp. 27098_8_66; assembly: GCF_041431945.1. Taxonomy (NCBI): domain Bacteria; kingdom Bacillati; phylum Bacillota; class Bacilli; order Lactobacillales; family Streptococcaceae; genus Streptococcus; species Streptococcus sp. 27098_8_66. The sequence goes on from NZ_JAPVYS010000004.1 coordinate 179,015, forward strand.
CTAGACCGATGGCACCCCAAACAAAGTTCATCATGTTGTCCCCTGCAATCATCAAGATACTGACCACAACGGCTAGAACTGGGATAACGGGACCAAATGGTACTCGGAAGGTAACCTTTTTGTCTGGGTACATTTTTCTGAGTTTGAGCGCTGCCAAAGCAGTCGGAATATATTGGAAGAAACGGAAGACAACACTGAAGGTTGCTAATGTTTCGAAAGAGCCTGACAACAAGAGTAAGAAGGCGAAGATACCTGAGATAATAATGGCAACGACTGGGGCATTCTTAGAGTTTGTTTTTCCAAGCCCTTCTGGCAAGAGTTTTTCAGTTGCTAGTGCGGCACCAAAACGAGGAACCATGATGGATTCACCAATGTTTAGACCGGCGATTGAAATGAGAGCACCATAGGAGACAAGAGGGGCACCGATAGGGCCAATCATTTTAACAAATGCGTCTTGTACTGGTGCCTCGGTTCCCATAATGCCTCCACCAAGCATAGCGATTGTTCCAGCGATGATCAACATGTAGAGAACTGAGACGATACTGATGGATCCCAAGATAGCACGAGGAACGTTCTTTTCAGGGTTACGCATTTCCCCTGCAACGATGGACATGGTTTCGAATCCGATAAATCCATAGAAGATGTAAACAGCGGTACTAGAAATAGCACTAAAGAGATTTGATCCACTTTCCAATTGAAGGAAAGGTGTGAAGTTGCCCTTGCTTACTCCACCAGGAATAAAGAAGATGGCGAAGAGTGAGAAGAGGACAATTGGGATTAATTTTGCAACAGTAGCTGTCAGTGTGAACATTTTCGATGTTTTCAGACCGGCGATGTTCATAAGACTCAAGAGAACCAACATAACGATACTAATCTGTAGGTTGTAGCCTTCGAATGCTGGGAAGGTAATGATGAAGATCTTAGCAAAACCAGCTAGCATAGCAGCCCAAGCGATAACGGTAACGGCCCAACCGAGAATCCCAACGTTAAAGCCAACGAAGTCTCCGAAAGCGGCTTTTGAGTATTGCATTGCTCCACCGTTTTTGTCGAAGTAGCCAGCTGTTTCAGCCAGACAGGCTGATAGTAGCATGACGAGAATGGCAACCCCGAACATGACGGCTAGAGAAGCTGGTCCGAGGCCGGAATAAATTTTTTGAGGGAGGAGGAAGATACCAGATCCGATCACGGCATTGATACCGTAAAGAGTGGCACCGCTAAAGCTGAATTTCGCTTTTTCTTGTTCCTCAATCGACTGTTTATGTGCTCCGTTCATAATGTTTCTCCTTTGTGAACATTATTGTAGTCCAGTCCAGATAGCAATCGGTTGCTCCCCAGACTGATGGGGTAAAAACGTGATTGTCATCTCTTGAAGAGGAGATGCTTGTTCGATCACCAGGAGCTCGTGAGTTTGGAGGGTTTGAGAATGATTGGTTCCCCATTCGAGTGTTAGTGGACAGAGAGCGTAGATCAATTGATAGCGACTCTGACTTTTGACACTCTCTTTTGGGGATATAGCACTCATATGCCCCTGATAAGAAGGTTTGTAAATTAAATTAAAGTCTTGACAAGTCCCTTGGCTAGATACAGGATCTCCCCCATCAAAGAAGTAGCTTTGAAAGGGGTTCAAAACCACTTCTTTATGGTGATGGGTGAGCCTAATGGAGGCATTCAAGGGCATCAAGATTCGGTGGTAGCCCGTGAGATCGGTAAAGTTACTTTTTTCAACCTCTACCGTTGCAGTAGAGAGGCGGAAGTCAAAGGTCCGATCTGGATAGCTTCCTCCCTCTGGGGAGAGAAAGAGTTGGGTGGTTTGGCCACCGGACCAGGTAGAAATTTGATAATCTGCGGGGGTAAGATGAAGGAGAGTCACCATAGGACGCCTTCTTTCTTAAAAGAGACCAGTGATATTGCCGTGGGCATCGATATCAATCTTTTCACTGGCAGGAACTTTAGGTAGGCCAGGCATGGTCATAATGGTACCAGTGAGAGCTACGATGAAGCCAGCTCCGGCAGCCACCTTAAGGTTACTGATTTTAACTGTGAAATCTTTTGGTGCTCCCATTTTCTTCGCATCGTCTGAGAAGGAATATTGGGTTTTGGCCATACAGATTGGGTAGTTCGAGAAGCCAAGAGCTTCTAATTCTTTGAGTTCTCGTTTGGCTGCTGGTGTTAAGCTGATGCCTTTACCACCATAGACTTTTGTGACGATCTTGGTCAATTTTGTTTCAATGCTGTCTTCTTCGTCATAGACATAAGAGAAGTGGTTTTCTTCTTGAGCCAGTTGAATGACTTTTTCAGCCAAGTCACGACCACCAGCTCCACCTTTTGCCCAGACATCTGAAATGACAACATCTACATTGCGTTTCTTACAAGATTCATAGACAGCTTCTAGTTCGGCTTCTGTATCCAGTGGGAATTTGTTAATGGCAACGACCACAGGTAGACCATAGACTTCTTGGATGTTGGCCAAGTGTTTGTCTAGGTTTGGTAGACCATCGATAACGGCTTGGACATTTTCCGTAGCCAAGTCTGCTTTAGCAACTCCACCATGCATTTTGAGGGCACGAATGGTTGCGACGAGGACAACGGCAGCAGGTTTGAGCCCGGCCATGCGGCACTTGATATCGATGAATTTTTCAGCACCGAGGTCTGCTCCAAAACCAGCTTCTGTCACAACATAGTCTGCATATTTGAGGGCTAGTTTAGTAGCCAACACACTGTTACAGCCGTGGGCGATATTGGCAAATGGTCCGCCGTGGATGATGGCAGGAGTATGCTCCAAGGTTTGCACCAAGTTTGGATGGATGGCATCTTTGAGGACAGCTGCCATGGCACCTCCAGCCTTGAGGTCTTTGGCTGTGACCGGTTGTCCTTGGTAGTTGTAGCCGATAATGATGCGATCAAGACGTTCTTTGAGATCAAGGATGTTTTCTGAGAGACAGAGAATGGCCATGATTTCAGAAGCCACGGTGATGTCAAAGCCATCTTCACGAGGAACCCCGTTTGTTTTTCCTTGAAGACCATCGACAATATGACGGAGTTGACGGTCGTTCATATCGACCACCCGTTTCCAGGTGATGCGACGAGAATCGATGCCCAACTCATTGCCGTGATGGATATGGTTGTCAATCAAGGCAGCAAGGAGGTTGTTGGCAATCCCAATGGCATGGAAGTCTCCGGTAAAGTGAAGGTTGATATCTTCCATTGGAACCACTTGGGCGTACCCGCCACCGGCAGCTCCACCCTTGATCCCAAAGACAGGGCCAAGAGAAGGTTCGCGGAGAGCAATGACGGCTTTTTCACCAATAGCTGAGAGAGCATCGACTAATCCAACAGAGGTGGTTGTCTTTCCTTCTCCAGCAGGTGTCGGAGAGATGGCTGTCACGAGGATCAGCTTTCCATCTTCCTTATCCTTGAGTTGTTCCAGTTGGTTGCTATCAATTTTTGCTTTGTATTTTCCGTAGAGCGAAATATCGTCTTCGGTCAATCCAAGTTCAGCAGCGATATCGGTGATGGGCTTCATTTGGACAGAATTGGCAATTTCAATATCCGATAAAACCATAGAATCCCTTCTTTCTTTATTTTTATTTGCTAGGTTTAAGATAGACTTTCTAAAATGGTTTGGTAAATATTATCTGCAAGATCAGAACCGGTTTGGAGAAGTTTGAGTCCCTTGCCGTGGTATTCTTGGACGAAGTCTTGGTCCTTGATTCCTGAAATGTTGATCAAGACATTGAGCCAAGCACCTTGAAGGCCAGCTTTAAGATTCAGAGCAGCTACCCCTAGGTCACTAGCCGCATTGGTGTTGGACTTGCCAACAGCTTCTTTGGTGGTTTTAAGAGCCTCAACGATGAGCTCCATCATAGAGAAAGGAGATACTGTCGCATGTTTCAAAGCTTTTTGCATGGTTTCACGACGAGCAGCTTTCTCTTCTTCCGTTTCTTTTGGAAGATCAAAGACAGCTGATACGACGTTGAAAGCTTCTGTATCCTTGTCGATGGCTTCTAGTAATTGGTCTTGGAGTTGAGCGCTTTTTTCATGAACCCCTTTGATGTGGTCTTCAAATTCTGCGTAATTTTTCTTTCCAATGGTCAGTTCACAGACCATTTTTGTAAGGGAAATCCCATTTGCAGCGGATAGGGCAGCAGCAGAACCACCACCTGGAGCTGGAGCATCCGAACCAAGGACCTTGGCAAACTCCGTAATACTTAAGTCAACTAGTTTCATAGAACTCCCTTTCTAACCCAACAAGTGATTTTCCAAGACTTGTTTGCTGTAGTCAAAGTCCTCTAATTGTAAGTAGTATTCAGCAGAGTCGATCAAAGCCTTAGCAGGAGCCAGTCCAATAAGTTCTGTTCCGATGATGCGAACACCGTAACGTTGTGCTTCGAAACGAACGGTTTCCACAACACGATACAATGGGAATTGTTCCAAGTTGACCATGTTGATGGAGACTTGGGCGATGTTACGATCTTCTAGCATGACACCGATCGCTTTACAGTATTTGTATCCACCGCTTGATCCGCGAATGATTTTAGAAATTTTATTGGCAATCTCTAGGTCGTCTGTATCAAGGTTGATATTGAAGGCAACGAGCGGCATCCGGACACCGACAGCTGTAACCCCTGCAGTTGGGTGAATCTTGCGTTCGCCGTAGTCTGGCTTCCAGTCTTCTTCCAACAATTTTTCTGGCATTCCTTCAAATTGTCCTTTACGCACTTTTGCCAAGTTCTTCCGTTCTGGACGAGTTGCGGCATCTTCATAAAGGAAGATTGGAATACCTAATTCACGATTGATGCGTTCGGCCACTTTATTAGCAATCTCAACGCATTCAGCTGTAGTGATATCCTTAACCGGAACGAATGGACAAACGTCTGTTGCCCCCATACGAGGGTGTTCGCCTTCGTGCTTGGTCATATCAATGTTTTCAGAAGCGTATTTCACCAATTGGAAAGCCACTTCTTGAATACTTTCTTCATCCCCAACGAGTGTAAAGACGCTGCGGTTGTGACTGGCATCAGACGAGTAGTCTAGTAAAGTGACACCTGGAATACTTTTTGCTGTGGCTGCTAATCCGTCGATCACAGCCTGATTGCGTCCTTCAGAGAAGTTTGGAATACACTCAACAATTTTTGCCATATGATTACCTCTTTTTATAGGAGAAGTTGGGGAGGAGGAGTCTTTGTATTTCCTCCCCTTTCTCAGTTTTTATTTTTTGATGTTAAAACAATTTTTGAACGGCTTCTTTGACCAAATCTTCATCTGCCAGATACGGAATGGTGATATGGTCTGTTCCTGCATGGAGACGGTTGTACTCGATCGCTGTTTCAATGGCATGGTTATTCCGTGCCCAGTTCCGACGAGCAACCCCACCCATAGTGTCCCAGGCAATGGCAGACTTGATGATTTCATCGATCCGGTGGCTACCGTCTAGGACGAGACCAAATCCACCGTTGATGGCTTTACCGATACCAGTACCACCACCGTTGTGGAGAGCAACGAGACTCATACCGCGAGCAGCGTTACCAGCGTAACATTGAACCGCCATATCACAAGTGACGTTCGAACCATCCTTAATATTGGAGGTTTCACGGAATGGAGCATCTGTACCAGATACGTCGTGGTGGTCACGTCCGATCATGACCGGTCCGATCTTACCTTGGCGAATGAGTTCATTGAATTTCAATGCAATGTTGACACGGCCCATGCAATCTTGATAGAGGATACGAGCTTGTGTACCAACCACCAATTGGTTCTTTTCCGCATCGCGGATCCAGTTGTAATTGTCGCGGTCTTGGTAGCGACGAGTTGGATCGATCGCTTCCATAGCTGCATGGTCAGTTGCAATCAAGTCTTCGTGTTTACCGCTGAGGCAGACCCAACGGAATGGACCATAACCATAGTCAAAGAGCATAGGTCCCATGATATCTTCTACATAAGATGGCCAAATGAAGCCGTCCTTGTCATCGAGACCATTCTTAGAAATTTCCTTGATGCCAGAGTCGTAAACAGATTTCATAAAGGCATTACCGTAGTCGAAGAAGTAGGTACCTTTAGCTGTCAAGGCTTTAATCACTGCAAAGTGACGCGCCAAGGTTTCATCGACCAAACGATGGAAGGTTTCTTTGTCTTCAGCCAGCAAACGTGTCCGTTCTTCAAAACTAATCCCAACTGGGCAATAGCCACCATCATAAACGTTGTGGCAAGAGGTTTGGTCAGACAAGAGATGAACATGGACTTGGTGTTCGTTGACATATTCAAGCAAGTCTACGATATTACCATGGTAGGCAATCGAAGTGGATTCACCAGCTTTCAGTGCTGCTTGAGCCAATTTCACAGCTTCTTCGGCACTGTCTGTCACTTGGCTAATCCAGCCTTGAGAGTGACGAGTTTCGATCCGAGAGCGGTCCACTTCTGCAACGATGGCAACCGCTTTTGCGATTTCAGCTGCTTTCCCTTGAGCTCCGCTCATCCCACCGAGACCAGATGAAATAAAGAGTTTACCGGTCAAGTCGCCGTCATCAGGCACACCGAGTTTGAGACGACCGGCATTGAGAAGGGTGTTGAAAGTACCGTGAACGATCCCTTGAGGACCAATGTACATCCAACCACCAGCCGTCATCTGACCGTAGTTGGTCACTCCCATTTCTTCAGCAATTTCCCAGTCGCGCATATTGTCATACTCACCGATCAAGAGACCGTTGGTAATGACGACACGAGGAGCTTCTGGTTTCGATTTGAAGAGGCCCAGAGGGTGACCAGATTCAACCACCAAGGTTTGGTCTTCTGTCATGACTTCCAAGTATTTCTTAATCAAGTTGTATTGCATCCAGTTGGCACAGACAGATCCTGTTTCCCCATAAGTGACCAATTCATATGGATAAAGAGCAATTTCAAAGCTCAAGTTGTTGTCGATCATGACCTGCATAGCCTTAGCAGCAGTGCATTTTCCTTTGTACTCATCGATTGGTTTTCCATAGATGCGATCTTTTGGACGGAAGCGATAGCCATAGATCCGACCGCGCGTTTTTAGTTCTTCCAGAAATTCCGGGATCAACTCTTGGTGGAATTTTTTAGGAATGTAACGCAAAGCATTTTTAAGGGCAATTTCAGTCTGAGCTTGCGTTAAGCGGAAGCCTCTATCAGGTGCACGACGGATGCCTTCTTGAAAAGTCGCCTTTTCAGGTAGGACATCAAAGTCAAGTTTGACAGACATAGCAGCTGCAATTTCTTTCTCGTCTATAAATGACATAGCAGAACCCTCCTTATAGTTGGACTGTGAATTTATATTTTCTTTATTGTATCGAAGAAACGTCAATAAAGAGTCAAAAAAAAATATAATTTTTAATAAAGCAAAAAAAAATGAGGGAAAAACTTTTTGACTTTTTTTTGACGCTTTTCCTGTAGAATTGTAAAATGAATAACAATGGAAATAGAAAGGAATGTTTCATATGTCTGCTGATATCCTATTAACCCACTTTAACCAATTGTTTTGTCCGAATGATCTAGGCCATCCTCTCTATGGAAAAGAGATGGCAGAAGCAAAAATTCTTTCAGATGCTTATATCGCCATTAAAGATGGAAAGATTCTTGCAGTTGGGACAGGTCAACCAGCCCCTGAACTGATTGATGACCATACGGAAGTGAAATCCTGTGAAGGAAAAGTTGCGACTCCTGGCCTGATTGATTGCCATACCCACTTAGTCTATGGAGGCAGTCGTGAACATGAATTTGCGAAAAAGTTAGCAGGTGTTTCTTACTTAGACATCCTCGCCCAAGGCGGTGGAATTCTGAGCACGGTTCGGGCAACACGGGAAGCTTCTTTTGACACTCTCTATGACAAGTCCAAACGACTGTTGGATTACATGTTGCGTCATGGGGTGACAACAGTTGAAGCCAAGAGTGGCTATGGTTTGGATTGGGAAACTGAAAAACGACAGTTGGATGTAGTAGCTGCCTTGGACCGTGACCATGAAATTGATCTGGTATCAACCTTTATGGCAGCCCATGCGATCCCAACAGAGTACAAGGGCCGTTCCCAAGAATATTTAGATCTCATTGTGGAGCAAATGCTTCCCAAAGTGAAGGAAGAAAAGCTAGCTGAGTTCTGTGATATCTTCTGTGAAAAAGGTGTCTTTACAGCAGATGAATCTCGCTATCTTCTTTCTAAAGCTAAGGAGATGGGCTTCAAGCTGCGGATCCATGCCGATGAAATCGAATCCATTGGTGGTGTTGATGTGGCGGCTGAATTGGAATCTACCAGCGCAGAACACTTGATGGTGATTACGGATGAAGGCATTCAAAAACTAGCTGCAGCAAAAGTGATTGGAAATCTATTGCCAGCTACAACCTTCAGCCTCATGGAAGATACCTATGCACCGGCTCGTAAGATGTTGGACGCTGGCATGGCCATCACCCTAACAACGGACAGCAATCCAGGGTCTTGTCCGACAGCCAATCTCCAGTTTGCCATGCATCTAGGTTGCTTCATGATGCGCCTAACTCCAGTAGAAATTCTCAATGCGGTGACCATCAATGCGGCCTATTCAGTTGATCGTGCCAAAACAATCGGCTCTTTCGATGTTGGCAAACAGGCCGACATCACGATTTACGATGCACCTAATCTAGATTATCTCTTCTATTTCTTTGCGACAAATCTCGTGACAGATGTCTACAAGAAAGGTCAAAAAGTCATTTAACCTCCTCCATTTCATTTGGGACTTTGCTCGTTTGCAAAAATCAGCAAAGTCTTTTTTTAAAACCTATCTCTGTAGGGAATGGAACCACTTTAGTGGGAAATTAAAATTTGACGTTCAAAGAATATTTTTCTTACTTTCTGATGTACAAAAAGGGAAATTCTTGATAGAATAGAAGTAATATTGAATATTTTCTTCAATATCATCTGTTTGTCGTGAAAACAGATTGTTTAAACTATTGATCAAACGAACAGGTTGTTCAACAGACCTGTCTAGAAATTGTGAGGAGACAAGATGACTGTCGATTATAACAGCAAAGCTTACTTGGATAAAGTAGACGCTTGGTGGCGTGCAGCCAACTACATTTCAGCTGCTCAAATGTACTTGAAAGATAACCCATTGTTGAAGCGCGAAGTCGTTGAAAATGACTTGAAGGCTCACCCAATCGGACACTGGGGAACTGTACCAGGGCAAAACTTTATCTATGCTCACTTGAACCGTGCCATCAACAAATACGACTTGGATATGTTCTACATTGAAGGACCAGGTCACGGTGGACAAGTAATGGTATCGAACTCATACTTAGATGGTTCTTATACTGAATTGAATCCAAACATCCCACAAAATGAAGAAGGTTTCAAACACTTGTGTAAGATCTTCTCATTCCCAGGAGGAATCGCTTCTCACGCGGCGCCTGAAACACCAGGATCTATCCACGAAGGTGGAGAACTTGGTTATGCCCTTTCTCACGCTGCAGGTGCTGTATTGGATAATCCAGATGTGATTGCTGCCACAGTTATCGGTGACGGTGAAGGAGAAACAGGTCCATTGATGGCTGGTTGGTTGTCAAATACCTTCTTGAACCCAGTCAACGATGGGGCTATCCTTCCAATCTTCTACCTCAATGGTGGGAAGATCCACAACCCAACCATCTTCGAACGCAAAACAGACGAAGAATTGGCCCTCTTCTTTGAAGGTCTTGGTTGGAAACCAATCTTTGCGAATGTCACTGCAATTTCAGAAGACCACGAAGCTGCCCACGCTTTGTTCGCTGAAAAATTGGACGAAGCAATTGAAGAAATCAAGAAAGTCCAAGGAGAAGCTCGTAAAGGTTCTGCTGAAGAAGCAACTCAACCAGTTTACCCTGTCTTGATTGCTCGTATTCCTAAAGGTTGGACTGGTCCAAAAGCATGGGAAGGAACACCTATCGAGGGTGGATTCCGTGCGCACCAAGTGCCAATCCCAGTAGATGCTCACCACATGGAGCATGTCGATGCTCTTCTTTCATGGTTGGAATCTTACCGTCCAGCTGAATTGTTCGACGAAACTGGAAAACTAGTTCCTGAAATTGCTGAAATTGCACCAAAAGGTGACCGTCGCATGGCTATGAACCCAATCACAAATGCTGGTGTGATCAAACCAATGAACACAGCTGATTGGAAGAAACATGCCCTTCAATTCAATACACCAGGTGAAATCATGGCTCAAGACATGATCGAATTTGGTAAGTATGCGGCAGACTTGGTAGATGCGAACCCAGATAACTTCCGTATCTTTGGTCCAGACGAAACCAAATCAAACCGTCTTCAAGAAGTCTTCACTCGTACAAGCCGTCAATGGTTAGGACGTATGAAACCAGACTACGATGAAGCCTTGAGCCCTGCTGGTCGTGTCATTGACTCTCAATTGTCAGAGCACCAAGCAGAAGGAATGCTCGAAGGATATGTCTTGACAGGTCGTCATGGATTCTTCGCTTCTTACGAATCTTTCCTTCGTGTTGTGGATTCTATGATCACTCAACACTTCAAATGGTTGCGTAAGTCTAAGACACATACAACATGGCGTAAAAACTACCCAGCCTTGAACTTGATTGCAACTTCAACTGTCTTCCAACAAGACCATAATGGTTACACTCACCAAGATCCAGGTATCTTGACTCACTTGGCTGAGAAAACTCCTGAATATATCCGTGAGTACTTGCCAGCAGATACCAATAGCTTGCTTGCAGTGATGGATCAAGCCTTCAAGGCAGAAGATATGATCAACTTGATCGTTTCTTCTAAACACCCACGTCCTCAATTCTACTCAGCTGACGAAGCAGAAGAATTGGTTCGTGAAGGATACAAGGTGATCGATTGGGCATCAACTGTTTCAGCAGATGAAGAGCCAGATCTTGTTATTGCAGCTGCAGGTACAGAGCCAAACTTAGAAGCTCTTGCAGCCATCACAATCTTGCATAAAGCCTTCCCAGAATTGAAGATCCGCTTTGTCAATGTGGTAGACATCTTGAAATTGCGTCACCCATCCGTTGATGCGCGTGGACTTTCAGATGAAGAATTTGACAAAGTCTTCACAACTGATAAACCAGTCATCTTTGCCTTCCATGGTTACGAAGGCATGATCCGTGATATCTTCTTCAACCGTCACAACCATAACTTGCGCGTGCATGGTTACCGTGAAAACGGGGATATCACCACACCATTTGATATGCGTGTGATGTCTGAGTTGGATCGCTTCCACTTGGCACAAGATGCAGCTAATGCAGCTCTTGGAGATGCAGCAAGCGCATTTGCAGCGAAGATGGATGAAACAATCGCCTTCCACCATGACTACATCCGTGAAAACGGAGACGACATTCCAGAAGTTCAAAACTGGAAATGGGAAAACGTGAATAAATAAGAAAAAAAGCCGGAGCAATCCGGCTTTTCAGATTTAAGACTAAGTCATATTAAAAACTCACCTAAGGAAAGTTTCTCAGAATACTTTGACTTCAAACTAAAACGTCCGTTTCTTTATAGAAACGGACGTTTTTGATCTTAGGCTGTTTTTTCCACCCAGACACTGCGGACAAAGAAGAGGCTGATCAGAGCTAGTGCTAGAAAAGCAACTCCAAGGTAAAAATAGGGTTGATCCATTGTGGTAGATCGACCAGAGAGGTTGACAATCCCTCGGTAGAGGGCCCCAGCTGTGAGCGTAGCCACTCCTGAATTCCAAAGATTGAGGCTCAGGCGAGAGAAGCCTTTCACCATCAACTGTAGAAGCACTAGTAGGGCGCCACCGATCAAAGGAATCAAGAATAGGTAGTGCATGAAGGCAGAGGTTTCGCCAAAACTAAAGTGTTCGTAGATGCGACTTCCGACAAAGAAGAAAGCTGAAATCAGGGTATACCAGAGAATCGTTTTTTTCAACCGTTGTTTAATAGGATTAGTAACCGATGTAGACAATGTCACTCACCGCCCTTTCTGAAATAGTACCATTTGTTGTTGGTTTATTAATAACTTGGCCATTGAAGTAAAGGGTAGAAGATCCACCCCCGTCCAGGTTGTAGGCTGTTTTAACGCCGTAAGACTTCATCACTTCTGCTAATTGGTAGAGAGACAGGCCTTCACTTTCTGAAGTCCGTCCGTCTGACACGACGATAATGTAGTGGTTTTCATCGATGATCCCAATCGCTGTCCGTGGATTAGACGCCATGGATTGTCCAACTTCTGAGTTGGTATCGACAGTAATTTCTCCATTTTCAACTAAGGAAGGACCGAAAGCGAGGAGATTGACGACCCCGTCTTTGACCAATTGATCTGCAGAGATCTCATCTTCGTAGATAATTTTGAAGGATCCATCCTTGTAAATGGCTAGGTCACCATTGCTTGAATCTTCCCGAACGGTATCGCGGTAGACCACTCCATTTCGGATGACGTACCCTGTACTGTTAGCTCCGTAATAATCACCATTCACTGCTAGAATGGCACTGTTGTTGGCGGCTGTGACAGAGGTCTTAGCAGTCACGTTGGTTCCGTATGTGTTTTGTGCAAAGGCTGTTTTGAGGTAGTCAGATGAGCTGACTGTGATATCTGCAATGTAAACCTGGGTATTTTCAATCGTTTTTTCTGTTAAAGTCACCTGGATATTGTCATCTGAATAGCTAGTATCGGTCGTTGTAGCCGATGCAGCTGCTTTTTTGGCTGCCTTGGTGTCCGTAGTCGTAGCTTTTACGGTTTGGATGGCATCGGATAAGACAAAGGTCTTGAGCATAGAGTAGCTAAAACTGCTGGTCAAAAGAAGTCCAAAGCAGGCAGCATAGGTGTAGGATTTTTTAAAGAATTTCATGGTGGGGAGCAGTCCTTTCTTTGAAGATCACTTTTTTCTGGATCACCCATGAGACCAGAAAGAGGAGGAAGCCAACGACAATCTTACTGATCAGGAGATTGAGCCCGAAAGCAGTATAGAAGAGTCGAATCAAGAGCGTATCGAGAATAAAGAGGCCAAGAGCTAGACCAAAGTAGCCACTTCCGGTTTTAGTAACACCGTCTTTATTCTTAAAGACCAGGTGCTTATTGGTCGAGTAGTTAAAGATGGAACTCGTCACACGAGCGATTCCATTGGCTAGGAGAATACGTAGACTAATGGGCACGGCCATCATCACGAAGAGGAAGAAGGCGTAGACCAGATAGTCAACGATAAAACTACTCAGAGAGGAGAGGGCAAATTTGAACATGTCCTTGTAGATCATGAGGCCATCTCGAATAGGTCGGAAGTGGGAGCCTTCGTTGTCATTGATATAGACCGTCTCGATGGGAACTTCCACGATGGGGAAGGACTTGCTTGCTGCGAGGAGCACATTCATTTCATATTCATAACGCTGTCCGTCAACCTCAAGCATGAAAGGCAAGAGATTCGTAGTAAAAGCTCGTAAGCCTGTTTGGGTATCGCTGACCGCCACTCCGGTTTGTTGCTTAAATAAGAAACGGGTCAATTTATTCCCGAAAGCAGAACGCAAAGGAACTTTTCCAGAGAAGGCGCGTGCTCCTAGAATAAGTGTTCCAGAATGCTCTTGAGATTGGTTAACAACCCTGAAAATATCCCAAATTTTGTGCTGACCGTCTGCATCAGCTGTAACAATGCTTCCATAGGTACCTCTTTCTAGGATGTAGGCATAAGCAGTCTTGAGAGCTTGCCCTTTTCCTTGGTTGTGCTCGTGAGTCAGAACTGTCGCAAGACCCTCCAATTTGTCAAAAATCACTTTCTTGTCAGCGTCACTCCCATCGTCGACCACGATGATGTTAAGATCGCTCTTAGCGTGGACCAAGCGAACCAGTTTGACAAGATTCAGATCCGGTTGATAGGCGGGGATGATAAGATAATTCATAATCGTTCCTCGTTTCTTGAGATTTGTTGTAGCTAGTATAAAGACTCAAGCTTAAAGCTAACTGATATCAGTTTTCTTTAAGGAAAGGAGAGGAAGAGTGGGAATAGTTTCTACTATAAAATGTCATTTTTTTGGGATGTTTCTTTCCTCTCGAAGAGGACGTCCAAAATCATTTTTTAAATCCTAAAGATAATTCTTGCCTTTGTTCGAAAAGTCTGGTATAATAGTTTCTTGTGAGTAAACCTCACTTACCCCTTGCAAAGACAGGGGGTCATTAGTCCAAAAGGAGGAACATTATCAATGGCTAAATACGAAATTCTTTATATTATTCGTCCAAACATTGAAGAAGAAGCTAAAAACGCTTTGGTAGCACGTTTCGATTCTATCTTGACTGACAACGGTGCAACTGTTGTTGAATCAAAAGATTGGGAAAAACGTCGTCTTGCATACGAAATCCAAGATTTCCGTGAAGGACTTTACCACATCGTAAACGTTGAAGCGAACGACGCTGTAGCTCTTAACGAGTTCGACCGTCTTTCAAAAATCAACGGTGACATTCTTCGTCACATGATCGTAAAAGTTGACGCGTAAGAAATCATCAGAGGTGACTTATGATTAACAATGTTGTACTTGTCGGTCGTATGACCCGTGATGCTGAACTTCGCTACACTCCAAGCAATCAAGCAGTTGCTACTTTCAGTCTAGCTGTCAATCGCAACTTCAAGAGTCAAAATGGAGAGCGCGAAGCCGATTTCATCAACTGTGTGATCTGGCGTCAGCAAGCAGAAAACTTAGCCAACTGGGCTAAGAAAGGTGCTTTGATTGGGATTACCGGTCGCATTCAAACACGTAATTACGAAAACCAGCAAGGTCAACGTGTTTATGTCACTGAAGTCGTAGCAGACAGCTTCCAACTATTGGAAAGCCGTGCAGCACGCGAAGGGCATGCAGGTGGTGGTTATTCATCAGGTAATGGTGGTTTTGCTGGAAATGCAGCCCCAAGTTTTGGTGGATCTGATCCAAGCAATGCAGCGCCAAACTTTGGTCGTGAAGAAAATCCATTTGGAGCCAATCCAATGGATATCTCAGACGACGATCTTCCATTCTAAGAATGGGTTTAACGAATTAAAACTATAAAGGAGAATTAAACATGGCTCAACAACGTCGTGGCGGATTCAAACGCCGTAAAAAAGTTGATTACATCGCAGCAAACAAAATCGAATATGTCGATTACAAAGATACTGAGCTTCTTAGCCGTTTCGTTTCAGAACGTGGGAAAATCCTTCCTCGTCGTGTAACTGGAACTTCAGCGAAGAACCAACGTAAAGTAACAACAGCTATCAAACGCGCTCGCGTAATGGCTTTGATGCCTTTCGTAAACGAAGATTAAAAAAAAGACCCTAACGGGTCTTTTTTTCACGAGCTTGGAAATGTAATAGTGAGTTAGGTCCGTGTGAAGCTCTTTGCCCTTTCCTAAGCTCTAATTATGCTATAATGAGGTGAGAAAGGTATCCAGGAGCGCAACATGAAGGAATGCACAATCATCAGAAGCATGATGGAGTATGATATTGAAGGGATTTCTCAAGCCTTTATCCATCAAGGGTGGCCGGGTAGAGAGGATATCTTGGCCAGCTATTTTCAGGAGCAGGAGAACGGAAAGAGAGACGTATTAGTAGCTGAGTCGGATGGATTTGTGGCAGGTTATATCACTATATTGCCTTATGCCAAGCACGGCCCTTTCGTGGGAGTCTATCCTGAACTATCTGATTTTAATGTTTTTGAGCCATTTAGAAATCGAGGAATTGGGAATCAACTCTTAGAAGAGGCGGAAAAAAGAGTCCGGCTACTATCAGAGATTGTCACTTTAGGGGTTGGTTTACACTCGGGTTATGGCCCAGCTCAAAGACTGTATGTCAAACGGGACTATATCCCAGATGGATCTGGAGTTTGGTTTAGGGATCAGCCCTTGGCCCCTTACAGTTCTTGTGAAAACAATGATGACTTAGTCCTCTATTTTTCAAAAAGGTTGAACAGGGAAATGAAGTAAAACAAAAACGGATGAAAACTTCATCCGTTTCTTTTTAGCGTCGAGTTGCGGGTGCTGTGCTCGAGCTTTTAATATTAAAGCGTTTCTTGAGGTAGAAGCGAAGGACAAGTGCTAAAGCTCCTAAAACGATGGCAAGGACATCTGGAATAGTTGGGTTGAGAACCTGTGGGAGTAAAGAAGTAAAGGACAAGACAATGACCCAAAGGAACATGACTCCAACAAGAATCGGCATTGATTTCCAAAGAGAAGGACGTTCGCTACGATCTTTGGTACCATCCATATACTGATAGAAGAAGTAGTACATAAGGTACAAGAGCAAAGCCCCTGTCAAACTTCCTAGGATCAAGGTGATCAAACCATAGCCGGTACGATGCGGTGCAACCAAGTTCATAAAGGCGCTAATCGCAGCAAAAACACCAAAGATAAAGAGGAAGGAATCCAAAATCATGAGAGAGGGAGCATCG
Organism: Streptococcus sp. 27098_8_66; assembly: GCF_041431945.1. NCBI lineage: Bacteria > Bacillati > Bacillota > Bacilli > Lactobacillales > Streptococcaceae > Streptococcus > Streptococcus sp. 27098_8_66. Next base: position 195,368 of record NZ_JAPVYS010000004.1, read on the forward strand.
TTTAATTTCGGATGCTCTTTTTCATAGCGTTCTTTCTCGCTGAAAGAGTTCGCCCATACAGTTGGAGCTCCAAAAAGGGTCCGTGCTGGAATTCCTTTTCCTTGGTTCTCATGGATAGCTGGAAGAATTTCTTGGATGAGGCTTTCTGCTTCTTCCTCTGTCTTTCCGTTTTCAAGCAATTGGTGTTTGGCGATCCGGATAAATTCTTGATTTTTCTTACTAAGTTGATGAAGGTCGGTTTGAGACATAGTTACTCCTTTGATGTACAAGTTTGGTTAGAACCATTTTTTATGGATGAGGTAGACGACGAGAGACCCAGTCAGGGCAAAGGCGATGAAAATAATCAGCCAGAAGGCATGGGGTTCGCCATTGAGTGGAAGCTCATTGTCCTTGAAGTTCATCCCGTAGGCCGAAAAGATCATGGTCGGAATGGACATGACAATGGTGACGAGGGCTAGGGTCTTCATGATGTTGTTCTGGTTGTTGGAGATGATCGATGCGAAGGTATCGGTCATGGAGTGTAGGATATTTCCATAAATATCTGCCATCTCGATGGCCTGCTGGGTTTCGATCAAGGTATCTTCCAACAGATCCTCGTCTTCTAGGTATTTCTTGATGTTACTAGTAGCACTGGTCAATTTCTTGATCACGCGCTCATTGGTTTTCAGAGAGGCCTTAAAGTAGACGATGGTTTTTTCCAACTCCATCAACTCAATCAGCTCTTCATTACGCGTTGATTTGTGCAATTGACTTTCAATCTGCTCGCTTTTGCGATCCAAGGTACGAAGCGCAGACAAGTAGAGTTCAGCGTTGCGATAGAGGATTTGAAAGATAAAGCGCGACCGCATAAAGGTATAGAAATTCCGCAAGCGTCGGTTGATAAAGATATCTAGAAGTGGCAATTTCTCCAAGCAAGTCGTGATAATAGCCTCTTCTGTCAGGATAATCCCTAGCGGAATGGTCACGTAGTAGGTCTGATTGTTCCGCTCTTCCTTAATGGGGACGTCGACGATAATCAAGGTATACTCATCTTCGATGGTCATACGGGACATTTCTTCCGCATCGAGTGGTGCCCGCAAGTCTGCAATATCAATATTAAAAGCAGAGGCGATTTCCATCGATTCACTTTGAGAAGGGTTAACAAGGTTGATCCAGCTACCGGGTTCCAGCGTCTCTATTTCTTTAAATTCAGTCGTTGTCGATAAAAAGACCTGTTTCATGGTGCCTCCCCTTGTTTTTTTACACCTTAACATTATATCAGAAAAAGGACGGTTTTGGATAAAAGAATACTAAAAAATTTGTTATAATGGAGGTTAACAAAAAGGTGATTAGAGTAAGAACATGCAAGATAAAATTGTCATTCATGGGGCACGCGCCCATAATTTAAAAAATATAGACGTGGAAATTCCACGGGACAAATTAGTCGTGGTGACGGGTTTGTCTGGATCTGGAAAGTCCAGTCTGGCCTTTGATACCCTCTATGCAGAAGGTCAGCGCCGCTACGTGGAGAGTTTATCGGCCTATGCCCGGCAGTTCTTGGGAAATATGGAAAAACCAGATGTGGACTCTATTGACGGCTTGAGTCCAGCCATTTCCATCGACCAAAAAACGACCAGTAAAAACCCTCGTTCTACAGTGGGGACGGCAACAGAGATCAATGACTACCTGCGCTTGCTCTATGCACGTGTAGGGACGCCTTATTGTATCAATGGGCATGGAGCGATTACGGCTTCTTCTGTTGAGCAAATTGTTGATCAAGTCTTAGAATTACCAGAGCGCCAACGCCTGCAAATTCTAGCCCCTATTATTCGCAAGAAAAAAGGCCAGCACAAGAATATCATTGAAAAGGTGCAAAAAGACGGCTATGTCCGGGTGCGGGTCGATGGTGAGATCTATGATGTGACAGAGGTTCCAGAACTATCTAAAAGCAAGCAGCACACGATTGAAGTAGTTGTGGACCGAATCGTGATTAAAGAGGGCATCCGCTCGCGGCTCTTTGATTCGATTGAAGCAGCTCTTCGAATTGCGGATGGTTATGTGGTGATTGATACCATGGATGGCAAGGAGCTACTCTTTTCTGAGCACTATGCTTGCCCAGTCTGTGGCTTTACCGTTCCTGAATTAGAGCCCCGCCTTTTTTCTTTCAATGCGCCTTTCGGATCTTGTCCAGACTGTGATGGGCTGGGCATTAAGCTAGAGGTGGATTTGGATTTGGTGGTGCCAGATGATCGCTTAACCCTTCGCGAAGGAGCACTTGCTCCTTGGAATCCGATCTCTTCCAACTACTATCCACAGATGTTGGAGCAAGCCATGATCCATTTTGGTGTTGATATGGACCGACCTTTTTCCGATCTTTCTCAAGAAGAAAAGGACTTGGTCCTCTATGGGTCAAATGGCAAGGAATTCCACTTCCACTATGAAAATGAGTTTGGCGGGGTTCGGGATATCGAGATTCCTTTTGAAGGGGTCGTAAACAACATTCACCGTCGTTTCCGTGAGACCAATAGTGATTTCACCCGCAACCAAATGCGCTCTTATATGAACGAATTGTCCTGTGCGACCTGCCATGGCTACCGTCTCAATGACCAGGCTCTCTCTGTTCGTGTCGGAGGAGAAAAGGGGATGCATATCGGGGAAGTGTCAGATCTATCGATTGCGGACCACTTAAAAGCCGTGGATCAGCTGGTCTTAACGGACAATGAAGCTACGATTGCAAGACCGATCCTAAAAGAGATCAAAGATCGCTTAACCTTCTTAAACAATGTGGGGCTTAATTACTTGACCCTGTCACGATCGGCTGGGACCTTATCGGGTGGAGAAAGCCAGCGCATTCGCTTGGCAACCCAGATCGGTTCCAACCTCTCTGGTGTCCTTTATATCTTGGATGAGCCGTCTATTGGCCTCCATCAAAGGGACAATGACCGCCTGATTGCCAGTCTCAAGAAGATGCGCGATTTAGGCAACACTTTGATCGTCGTCGAACATGATGAAGATACCATGAGAGAGGCAGACTACCTGATCGACGTCGGCCCAGGTGCCGGTGTCTTTGGGGGAGAGATCGTTGCAGCAGGAACTCCAAAGCAGGTGGCTCGCAACAGCAAATCCATCACTGGTCAGTACTTGTCCGGCAAACGCAAGATTCCGGTTCCAGCAGAGCGCCGTTCAGGAAATGGTCGTTCTATTGAAATTACTGGAGCAAGTGAGAATAACTTACAAGACATCACAGCGCGCTTTCCTCTGGGTAAATTTATCGCAGTCACTGGAGTTTCCGGTTCTGGAAAATCGACCTTGATCAATGGCATCTTGAAAAAAGCCATCGCTCAAAAGCTCAACCGCAATTCGGAAAAACCAGGGAAATACAAGACGATTCAGGGGATTGAGCATATCGATCGCTTGATCGACATTGATCAAAGCCCGATTGGTCGGACTCCTCGTTCCAATCCAGCGACCTATACAGGCGTCTTCGATGACATTCGCGATCTCTTTGCTCAGACCAATGAAGCCAAAATTCGGGGCTATAAAAAAGGCCGCTTTAGTTTCAATGTCAAGGGCGGGCGTTGTGAAGCCTGCTCAGGAGATGGGATCATCAAGATTGAAATGCACTTCTTGCCGGATGTCTTTGTTCCTTGTGAAGTCTGCCATGGACGTCGTTACAATAGTGAGACATTAGAAGTCCACTACAAGGAAAAAAATATTGCAGAAGTGCTGGATATGACGGTCAATAAGGCGGTTGAATTCTTCAAGCACATTCCAAAAATTGAACGCAAACTCAAGACCATCCAAGATGTGGGCTTGGGCTATGTAACGCTAGGGCAACCTGCAACTACTCTATCAGGAGGGGAAGCGCAACGGATGAAGTTGGCTTCTGAATTGCACAAGCGCTCTACAGGGAAATCCTTCTATATCTTGGATGAACCTACGACCGGACTCCATACCGAAGACATTTCTCGCTTGATCAAAGTCTTAGAGCGATTTGTGGATGATGGCAATACGGTCCTTGTGATTGAGCACAATTTGGATGTCATTAAGACCGCAGACCATATCATCGATTTAGGACCAGAAGGTGGTGTCGGTGGTGGAACCATTATTGCGACCGGAACACCAGAGGAAGTAGCAGCAAATCCTGCTAGCTACACAGGACAATATTTGAAAGGAAAATTACAATGAATCAACGGATCAGCAACTTAAGAAACAAAATGAAAGCCCAAGACCTCAAAGCAGTATTGATTAACAATTTGAAAAATGTTTATTATTTGACCAATTTCTGGGGTTCAAACGGAACTGCTTTGGTGACAGAAGAACGTGTGGTACTCTTTACAGATTCGCGCTACACCATCCATGCCCATGCGACTTGTTTTCCTTTTGTAGAGATTGTGGAAACCCGCGATGAGTTGACTGCAGCTGCAGAGATCGTTAAGCACCTTGGAATCAAAGAACTTGGTTTTGAGGATGAAGTGACGGTAGCCTACCATGCCCGTATGGCTTCTGTTTTCAGTGGCATCAGCCTTCAATCCCTAGCAAACTTTGTCATGGAATTGCGCTTGATTAAGGATGAAACGGAGATTGCGGCCATTAAAAAAGCTTGTAGCATCTCTGACCAAGCCTTCCATGATATTTTGGACTATATCAAGGTAGGGAAAACGACAGAGTTGGAAGCAGCGACTTTCCTCGATTTTAGAATGCGGGAGTTGGGAGCTTCTGGTGTATCTTTTGATATTATCTCGGCAGCTGGTGAACGCTCTGCCATGCCTCACGCGACTCCAAGTGATCGGGTGATTTCAGCAGGAGATGCCTTGACCCTTGATTTTGGTTGCTTGTATAACCACTATGTCAGCGATATGACACGGACTATCTATGCAGGACATGTCAGCGACAAGGAAAGAGAAATTTATGAAACCGTTTTGAAAGCCAATCAAGCCTTGATTGCTGCTGCTAAAGATGGACTTGGCTTCCGTGATTTTGATAAAATCCCACGTGATGTGATCGAGGCAGCCGGCTATGGTCAATACTTTACTCATGGAATCGGTCATGGGATTGGGCTAGATATCCACGAAGAACCATACTTCAGCCAAACGTCTAAAGAAGCGATTCAAGCAGGGATGGTCTTAACAGATGAGCCAGGTATTTATATCGAAGGTCTCTCTGGTGTGCGGATCGAAGATGACCTTTTAATCACAGAAACAGGCTGTGAAGTCTTGACTCTTGCTCCTAAAGAATTGATTGTCCTTTAAAATATACGTTTCTCTTAACTTCTGTTTAGACAGAGATGTGAAGAGAAGACTATGAAATGAATTGTAGAGGAGTTCTTCTCCCTGACATCTTATTTGGAGCACTATCCATTTTGGTATAGGAACTACAATAACAAAACACGAAAGAAGCAAAGGGTAATTTGGATGTGGATGGATCAGGGGCGGTCCATAGCAATCCTTTCTTCTCCAAAAGAGACAATTGCTGTTTGAGAAAAATCAAATTGTGTGTTACAATAAAGAGTAATCTATTTTTAAAAAAAGAGGTAATAAAACATGATCGAAGCAAGTAAATTGAAAGCTGGTATGACTTTTGAAACAGCTGACGGAAAATTGATCCGAGTTTTGGAAGCTAGCCACCACAAACCAGGTAAAGGAAACACTATCATGCGTATGAAATTGCGTGATGTCCGTACTGGTTCAACATTTGATACAAGCTACCGTCCAGAGGAAAAATTTGAACAAGCGATTATCGAAACAGTTCCAGCTCAATACTTGTACAAAATGGATGATACAGCCTACTTCATGAACACTGAAACATATGACCAATATGAAATTCCAGTTGTGAACGTAGAACAAGAATTGCTTTACATCCTTGAAAACTCAGAAGTAAAAATTCAATTCTACGGAAGCGAAGTGATCGGTGTAACGGTTCCTACAACTGTTGAATTGACTGTTGCAGAAACTCAACCATCTATCAAAGGTGCTACAGTGACTGGTTCTGGTAAACCTGCTACAATGGAAACTGGTTTGGTCGTAAACGTTCCTGATTTCATCGAAGCTGGACAAAAATTGGTCATTAACACTACTGAAGGAACTTACGTTTCTCGTGCATAAGAGACATCTCAGGGTGTCAAATAGAAAGGAACTTCTATGGCAACTGAACAATTTGGTGACATCGTTATTGCACCACGTGTATTAGAAAAAATTATTGCGATTGCGACAGCAAAAGTAGAGGGTGTCTATTCGCTTGAAAACAAGAGTGTTTCAGATAGCTTATCCAAACGTTCGCTTGGACGTGGCGTCTACCTTCATACGGAAGAAGATGGTCAAGTTTCAGTAGACATCTATCTCTATTTAGAATATGGAGTGGCTGTACCATCTGTCGCTGTAGCCATTCAAAAAGCGGTCAAGTCAGCAGTTTATGATATGGCAGATGTAACCTTGGATGCTGTCAACATTCACGTTGTTGGGATCGCAACGGAAAAATCTCCAAAACCAGACTTGAAAGATTTGTTTAATGAGGACTTCCTCAATGACTGATGAAATTTTATTAGAATCACGTCGAGATTTGCGCGAGCGCGCCTTCCAAGCCTTGATGGCCTTGGAATACGATGGAAACATTGTTGAAGCTTGTCGCTTTGCTTATCTACATGATAAGGACCTAGCAGAAGACAAAGAAGTCGATCTTCCTGCCTTTCTCATGAATCTCGTGACGGGCGTCTACCAATCCAAAGATCAACTGGACCAACAAATCGGTCAACATTTGAAAACCGGCTGGACTGTTGAGCGCTTGACCTTGGTAGAGAAAAACATCCTTCGTCTGGGAATTTATGAAATAACAGAGTTTGATACACCACAGATCGTCGCAGTCAATGAAGCGGTGGAATTGGCCAAGGCCTTTTCAGATGAAACCTCTTCACGATTTGTCAACGGTGTCCTCAGTCAATTTGTGACAGAAGAATAAGTAAAAAGGGAGTGGGAAAGAACTCCAACTAGTTAAAAGAGTTCGTTTTCCCACCCCCGCACAGTTGATTAGGTCATCTTTGGAGCTTAAAAGGCGAACAAAGATGCCAATCAACCACTGCGTCATACAGTTATTTCTATTAAATATAAAAGGCTAGACAGTTTTTGCCCAGCCTTTTTTTTGACGAATAACAACCCCTACAGTAATAGAATTGTAGGGGTTGTTTTAGACACTTTTTCCAGAGTGGAGACTAACGGGCAAGAAATAACCGGTAGTCGCTACTTTTTTTCCTTCGATCTTTTGGAGTAAAAGATCCACCATGAGGATAGCAATGTCTTCGAGGGGTTGTTGGATGGTTGTCAGTTCAGGTGTATAGGTCTCAATGAACTGGGTTCCATCATAACCAATCACTTTCAAATCCTGAGGAATCTGAATATCTAATTCTCTAGCGACTTTCATGATCAAGATCGCCGTCAAATCATCGGAGGCAAAGATAGCATCTGGTTTTTGCTGGGTTAAGATCTGTTTGATTTCCATTTCTTTGCGGATAGGGGAGAAATCACTGGAAACATTAATGATCATGGACTCAGGTAGAACTGATGCAAATCCCGCATGACGCAAGCCAGTTGGGGAGTTAGAGTTGTCATTACCTGTGATCATGATGATCTTTTTAGCACCACTTTTGACCAGGGTTTCTGCTGCTAGCACTCCACCAGCGTAGTTGTCTGAAGAAACAACCGGAATTTCTGGGGAGAGGTTGCGGTCAAAAGCAATGATAGGAGCAGTTACCCGGTTGTAATCTTCAATGCCCAAATTATGACTTCCTGATATGATGCCATCTACCTGGTTAGCCTCCAACATCTCAATATATTCGCGCTCTTTCTCAGAGTCGTGCTCACTATTGCAGATGATGGTTTTATAGCCATGTTTGAAGAGTTGGTGTTCTAGTTTGTCGATTAATTCAGCATAGAAAACGTTGCTGATGTTGGGAAATATCAAGCCGACTAACTTGGCTGATTTTCCTTGGAGGCTACGAGCAACATTGTTAGGTTTATAGCCCAATTCTCGCATGGCTTCTTGGACTTTTTGGATCGTTTTTTCAGACAGGTATCCTTTTTTATTGATGACCCGTGAGACAGTAGTAGGGCTGACACCGGCGAGTTTGGCGACATCAGTTAGCTTTGCGACCATAATCAAGTTCGTAGTAAGTTCCAGTAGGGGTTCCAGACTTGATCAAGATTCCATTTTGATCTGCATGTGGGTAGACCCGACCAGAAAATACTTTTTCTCCTTTATTGATAAAGATTTCAAATATCGAATTGTCAATGAAAATATTAGCGGTTGTCGCTTGGTTAGCGATTGGGCAGCTACGGCTCGTACCGAATTCTTGGGCATATTGTTCACCAGCCTGGCTTCGATCCACTGTGACCAATCCTTTAGCTAGATCAAATGTGAGAACTAAGCCCTTTCCTTCTGCATCGGCAAAGAGGACGATTTCGTTTTGGCTATCCTTTTCAAACTGCAATTCCAATTCATAGCAGTTCTTGGTTTGTGCCTTGTTGGCAAATTCCTCACCCTCAGCGCGCAAGTCCTTGATGGCTTCGACTGGGTATTGGTAGAGTTTTCCGTCTTTGATGGTTAATTCTTTGACCAGTGAGAGAGCTCCTTGATAGTCATAGGAATCTGTTGGATAAGAAACATCAGGAAGACCTAGCCAGCTGACAGCATAGGCACGTCCATCGGGGGCATTGAATCCTTGAGTGGCATAGGCTTCAAAACCATAGTCGAGATTATGCAATTCAGATACATCCACCATTTTGGCCTTTTCTGGGTCAAAGCTTGCCCCGATCTTGTACATATTTGGATAGATATTGTCATAATCGAGAACGGATTTATCTAATCCTTGAGGACAGTAGAGGAGAACGGGTTGGTCTCCAACAAAGACGAGGTTGGGACATTCCATCATATAAGCTGTCCGGTCATTTGCAAAATCCAAGTCACCGACTGCAACCCAGTTGGTATAGTCGTTATCTACAGCCTTATAGAGACGGATGAATCCTTTTTTCTCAAGGTCTTGACCACCAACGATAGCATAGTATTGACCCTTGAAATTAAAAATTTGTGGGTCACGGAAGTGATCCGTAGAGTCGGCCGGTTGATCAATCAAGATTTTGTCAATTTTTTCAATCTTTCCGTCTTTGTCCATCAAAGCACCGACTTGGTAAGGATGACGGACCCATTCTGCATCGCGAACATTTCCGGTGTAGAATAGGAATAGTTTGTCACCAAACTGCATGGCTGATCCGGAATAAGTGCCATGGCTATCTAGTTTAGTGTCTGGAAAAAGCGTTACACCAGTTTCTGTGAAATGAACTAAGTCTTCGCTTTCTGTTTGTACCCATGATTTCAATCCATGAGCTGCTCCAAATGGAAAATTTTGGTAAAACAAGATCCATTTCCCATCAAAGTAGGAAAAACCATTAGGGTCGTTCAAGAGACCAGCCTTTGGCTCTACATGGTAGTGTGTATGCCAAGGAGATTTCGCCATGTTTTCTTGGATGGCTTGCTTTTCCTCTGTTGTCCAGTCTTCGTAACGTCTGTAACGACGTTCAGTTGTCCATTCCATTTTAGTCCTCCGAATTTTTTCTTACTTCCATAGTACCGATTTCCTATTAAAAATGCAAGCGATAAATGAAAGAAATGGCAAAAAATGTCAAACGCTTGACATCTATTTTGTAGCCTGAAGAAAAGGGGATAAGTTGAAAATTTATGAAAATATGAAAGAAAATGAAAATAAAGAGTAGCTTTAAAAGGGCTAAAGACCGTAGTTTAGGCCTGTCTTGAAATGAAAATAGTTTCACGCTGTCAAAAAGTGTCAAAATGTCCAAAAAAGTTTCAAAAAAATCCTGCAAAACGCTTGACATATTTTCAATACGTGGTACAATTAAAAACGTAGAAACGATTTAACCGTTTACATTACAAAAAAATAAGGAGATTTTTGCAAAATGTCAAATACAGAAATTGCAAAGCAGGTCATCGATGCAATCGGTGGGGTTGAGAACGTTAGCAGTGTTGCTCACTGTGCGACTCGTCTTCGCGTGATGGTAAAAGATGAATCAAAAATCAACAAAGATGTTGTTGAGAATATCGAAAAAGTACAAGGTGCTTTCTTTAACTCAGGTCAATACCAAATCATCTTTGGTACTGGTACTGTAAACAAGATCTATGATGAAGTAGTAGCACTTGGCTTACCGACGTCATCAAAAGATGAAATGAAAGCTGAAGCTGCTAAACAAGGAAACTGGTTCCAACGCGCGATTCGTACTTTTGGAGACGTTTTTGTTCCAATTTTACCAGCAATCGTTGCGACTGGTTTGTTTATGGGGATTCGTGGTGCTATTGCTCAAGACCAAGTATTGGCTTTGTTTGGTACAACAGCAGACGCATTTAAATCTACTGATTTCTATACCTATTCAACGATTTTAACTGATACTGCGTTTGCCTTCTTCCCAGCCTTGATTTCATGGTCTGCGTTCCGAGTATTTGGAGGAAATCCTGTTCTTGGGATTGTAATTGGTTTGATGATGGTTAGTCCGACTCTTCCAAATGCATGGGTTGTAGCGGAAGACCCTTCTAAAGCAGCAACATACTTTGGTATCTTCCATCATGTGGTTGGATTCCAGAACTCAGTTCTTCCTGCATTCTTCGTTGGTCTTATCGGTGCGAAACTTGAAAAGTGGCTCCATAAGAAAATTCCAGATGTCTTAGATTTGTTATTGGTTCCATTATTCACATTGACAATCATGTCATTCCTTGCTTTGTTTATTATTGGTCCATTCTTCCACAGCATCGAGGAACATGTACTGAATGCAACTAAGTTTGTTTTAAATTTACCATTCGGACTTGCAGGGTTGCTTATCGGTGGCGTTCATCAGTTGATTGTCGTTACTGGTGTCCACCATATTTTTAATCTTCTTGAATCACAATTAATTACTGCAGATAAAAAAGATCCATTTAATGCAATTATTACAGCGGCTATGACTGCACAAGCTGGTGCGACATTAGCTGTGGCAGTGAAATCAAAATCTCAAAAAGTGAAAGCTTTAGCATTTCCTGCAACTATTTCTGCCTTATTAGGTATTACTGAGCCTGCAATCTTTGGTGTGAACTTGCGTTATGTAAAACCATTCGTTATTGCTTTGGGAGCAGGTGCTGTAGGTGGTTGGATTGCATCTATGTTAAACCTTGCTGGTACAGGATTCGGTATTACAATTATTCCAGGAACACTTCTCTATCTAAACGGTCAATTATTGAAATATGTATTTATGGTTGTATTTACAACTGCACTAAGTTTCGGTTTGACATATATGTTTGGTTATGAAGATAAAGCTTCATCAGTTCCTGCAGAGGACGAAGAAGCAGAAGCTATTATTGAAGAAGAAACAACTGGAGCTCTTCCAGCATCTCTTCAAGACGAAACGATCATCTCACCTATCGTTGGTAGTGCAGTAGCGCTTGCTGATGTTAATGATCCTGTTTTCTCAAGTGGTGCGATGGGACAAGGAATTGCCATCAAGCCAACTGAAGGCGTTGTCTATGCACCAGCTGATGCTGAAGTAACGATTGCTTTTGCGACTGGACATGCTTATGGTTTGAAGACCGCTAATGGTGCTGAAATCTTGATCCACGTTGGGATTGATACCGTATCAATGAACGGTGAAGGATTTGATCAAAAAGTAGCTCAAGGCGATAAAGTGAAAGCTGGTGATGTCCTTGGTACATTTGATGCAGCGAAAATTGCCGCAGCTGGTCTTGAAGACACAACTATGGTGATCGTCACTAACACAGCTGACTTTGCTTCTGTCACACCTGTTGCAACTGGATCTGTTGCGAAGGGTGATGCGATTATCGAAGTCAAAGCTTAATCGAAACAATAAGTTCTCAAGGACTGGTCTATCATCTCCAGTCCTTGAATTTTATTTCTCAAAAAAAGGTGTGTTTTTTCTTTAGAGAAGAGAAAAAGATTGACTACAAAATATGCTATAATAAATACAGGATATTTTTCATAATAAAAAAGGAGCCAACATGACAAAATTATATGGAAGTTTGGAAGCTGGCGGTACAAAATTTGTTTGTGCGGTTGGTGATGAAAACTATAATGTTGTGGAAAAAGTACAATTTCCAACAACCAAGCCAATTGAGACGATTGATAAGTGTATTGAATTTTTCTCAAAATTTGAGGATCTAGTTGGGCTTGCGATTGGATCATTTGGACCAATTGATATCGATCCAAATTCAAACACTTATGGTTTTATCACAACGACTCCAAAACCAAATTGGGCCAATGTAGATATCGTTGGGGCTTTCCGTCGTGCCTTGAATGTACCTATCTATTTCACGACAGATGTGAATAGTTCTGCTTATGGCGAAGTGGTCGCACGCAACAATGCGGGTGGCCATATCGAAAACTTGGTTTACTATACAATCGGAACAGGAATCGGAGCTGGTGTCATCCAACGTGGTGAGTTTATCGGGGGAGCTGGGCACCCAGAAATGGGACACTACTATGTGGCCCAACACCCAATGGATGTGGAAAAAGAATTCAAGGGTGTTTGTCCTTTCCACAATGGCTGTTTGGAAGGCTTTGCGGCTGGTCCTAGTCTCGAAGCTCGTACAGGTATTCGTGGGGAAAACATTGAACTCAACAGCAATGTATGGGATATTCAAGCCTACTACATCGCACAAGCAGCGGTGAATGCGACAGTTACCTTCCGCCCAGACGTCATTGTCTTTGGAGGAGGAGTCATGGCTCAACAACATATGTTAGATCGTGTTCGCACGAAATTTACTGCCCTCTTAAACGGTTACCTCCCTGTACCTGATGTGAGAGATTATATTGTGACACCTGCAGTTGCTGGCAATGGTTCAGCGACCTTGGGGAACTTTGTCCTTGCAAAAGAAGTGAGCGAGAAGCATAAAAAATAAGAAGCAATTGTCTCTTAGAGGTTAGAAACAAGAGCGA